>NZ_JBHIRU010000013.1:50942-58109 GCF_042197425.1 Bartonella sp. AA126HLJHH | reverse complement strand
GCGCCCCAGCAGGCACCCCAACACACACCTCAGCAGGTACCCTCAACCAACCACCCCTCCACGCAGGCGCCCCAGCAGGCACCCCAACACACACCTCAGCAGGTACCCTCAACCAACCACCCCTCCACGCAGGCGCCCCAGCAGGCACCCCAACACACACCTCAGCAGGTACCCTCAACCAACCACCCCTCCACGCAGGCGCCCCAGCAAGCATTCCAACACACACCTCAGCAGGTACCCTCAACCAACCACCCCTCCACACAAGCGCCCCAAAACACCACCTCAACCAACCACCCCTCCACGCAGGCATCCCAAAACACCGCCTCAATCAACCCCACCTCCACACAAGCGCCCCAAAACACCGCCTCAACCAACCCCACCTCCACACACACACACCAACAGGCACCCACACACACCCCCCAACAGGCGCCATTTCCCATTCTTTCTTCAACAAACCGTACCATTGTTATCACTGAAGGAGAAATTGATGCGCTATCCTTAGCCGCCTATGGATATCCGGCGGTTTCTGTTCCCTTTGGAGGAGGCAGTGGAGGAAAACACAACTGGATTGAAAATGAATTTGATCATTTAGAATCTTTTGAAACGATTTTTTTAGCCACCGATATGGATCCGCCCGGAGAAGAAGCAGCCCGTGAGATTGCCAGCAGGCTTGGACGCCACCGTTGCTACCGTGTCCGTTTACCCCTTAAAGATGCCAATGACTGTTTAACCGCAGGGATCGATAAAGCCACCATAAAAGCCGCCTTTTCCTCAGCACAAAGCTTTGCACCAGAAGGTTTACGGCGCGCCTCAGACTATAAAGATCAAGTGATTGGGCTTTTTTGGCCAGAGCCTGAAAAACATCTTGGTTATACGGTTCCCTATCCTAAACTGAAGGACAAATTGCATTTCCGCCCAGCAGAATTAACGCTCTGGAGCGGTGCGAGTGGTGCAGGTAAAAGCCAATTATTATCAGACTGTATTCCCCATTGGATTGCACAAAAGAGTCGCCTTTGCTTAGCGTCTTTAGAAATGAAAGGAGAACAATCGCTTCGCCGTTTAACCAAACAAACGGGCGGCTTAGAACAGCCTACAAAAGAGACGATTGAACGGATTCTTCATTTTTTAGACGAAGGGCTTATTCTTTATGAACATGTTGGCAAATCAAGCGTTGACACCTTGCTTGAAGTCTTTGACTATTGTCGTGCGCGCTATGGCTGCGATCAATTTATCATCGACAGTTTGATGCGGCTTGGCATTGCCTCTGATGATTATGCAAGACAAGAACAAGCCGTTTATAAAATGGTTGATTGGGCTGTTTTAAACAGTGTGCACATCCACCTTGTCGCCCATGCCCGCAAAGGCGGTCTGGATAAAGATATCCCCAGCACAGAAGACATTAAAGGCGCCTCAGAAATTGGTGCCAATGCCTTTAACATCATCACCATTTGGCGCAATCGGTCGTTGGAAGATAAAATCTTTGCCGCCTCTCTCGCACAAGAAAAAGCAGATTTAGCCAAACGCCCAGGTGTCATTATGAATATTGCCAAACAACGTTCTGGTGATTTTGAAGGCAAAATAGGGCTTTGGTTTGATCCCCAAACTTATCGCTATCGCTGTTCTTTTGAACAATCATTCCCTCGACGTTATCTGTAATGCCCCATAAACCCCACTCTCTTTAAAAACGCCTCCGCTTTCAAACGCGCACGTCTTGCTCCCACAGAAACAACAGGAAGGATCAATCCACAAATGATGAAAAACACCCAATCCTTCGCGAACCAAAGCCTGCTCAACCCTAGATTCTCTGCTCCCAAACGCAAACAAAAAAAGGTCGCTCCAACAACGGCGCAAAACACCCCCCCCTTCAATAGCCACAAACAACGCGTCACCACCCCATCTCGCCGCCCCCTCATATGCAAAATCAAGAACCACTCCAACAGTGCAGCAAACACGATCCCTATCAAGGACAGGAGACCCCATGGTATGTCCATATTCTCCATCCCCCAAAGAGCTAAAAAAAGGACGACTCCTAAAATGCAATAAAACAGCACTTCCTTCAAAAAGAGGGAAACACCACAAATACAATAAAACGCCGCCCGCCACCACGAAATATCGAAGCGCTTGGAAACCTTATAAGTACTAATAACGACAACAATAAAAAGGTAGGAAAATACCAACAACAGCAAAAAAAACAAATCGTTCGACATCACATACCCCTCACAGCAAGCCCATTAAAGATCACACCCATAAGACAAAAAACACACCCTACTTTAAGAACCAAGCCCATAGAACACGCGCACGCCTTGCTCCCTCACAAACAAAAGGAAGGGTAAATCCAAAAATGAATAAAAACACCCTCTCATTCGAGAACCAAAGCCAGCTCAACCCTAGATTCTCTGCTCCCAGACGAGTAAAAAAAAGGAGAGTACCAAAAATGCAGGAAAACAGCACAAAATTCAAAGCACGCAACGACCTCTGTAGCACCGTATCACTTTGCTCGCGTATAAAGAACCCCAAGAGCACTTTCAACAATAAAGACAAGAGCAAAACCTTTAAGAATACCGCCCTTATGCTATCCATATCCCTGACGCCCACAGCAGCAAACCACAGGATAAAGCCCATCATGCAACAAAACATAACTGCCTTTAAGAACACTTGCCCCGCCACAGGCATACTCTTGACGCCCAGATGCACCAAACCAAGGACAGTTGCAAAAATGCAAGAAAACACCGCCCCCTTTAAGAGCAGCTCCCCATCAACAGCGCGCCTGCCCACGCCCACATAAATAAAACCAAGGTAGGTGGCAAGGGCGCCATAAAGCACCACCCATCTCCAAAACATCCACCCTGTAACAGAGCGACGCTTGGCAATCTTATCAAGAAAAATCAAGGACAGAGCAAAAAAGCAGAAAAACCAAGGCAACAGCCAAAACATCACATCGTTCGACATCAAATACCCCTCACAGAAAGAACATCAAAGACCACGCCCGTGGGAAAGAAAAATGCTCATTTTTTTAAGCCCCCAACAGTACACGCATACACCGTACCCCCTCCAGAGCAAAAAAAGGAACAAGTCCAATAGTGCCCGCAAACACCCCATTGTTCGAGATCACAAACCAGCGAACCCCCATATGCTTAGCGCCCACATGCGCCAACCCAACAACAGCTCCAACAACGCCGCCAAGCAGCAGAAACCTCAAAAAAAAACACCCCACGCGCTATCCCCTTACCCCGCACCCTCATAAGCAAAACCAAGGACAGCTCCAGCAATGCAACAAACACCGCTCCTATCACTAAAAATTCCCATGATATATCAAAACGCTTTACTCCCTTATAAGCAAAGCCAAGAACCACTACAGCAATGGCGCAAAACACCACAGCCTTGAAAAACACGCCCCACGATACAGTCCTACTGTTTGCTCCCACAACAATAAAACAAAGGACAGCTCCAGCAATGCAAGAAAGCTCCACCCCCTGCCAAAACACCTCCCACGTAATAGCCGGTCGCCCCGCATCTTCATAAGCAAAACCAAGGAACATGCCAACAACGCCGCAAAACGCCAGCCCCTTTAAAAACATGTCCCGCGCAACCACCATACGCCCCGCTCCTTCATCAATAAAAATCAGAGACCATGCCAAAAATGCAGCAAAAGATCAATCCTTTTCAAAGAATGAAATCCTAAACCCAAGACGCCTTGCCCCTCTATAAATAAGAGCAAGGACAAAGCCCAAAAGGACATAAAACACCCACTTGTTTGAAAACCACACCTGAGCCAAACCAAAATGCTCAGCTTGCTTATAAACAAAATCAGAGACAGCAGCCAAAATGAAGCTCAACAACACCATCTTGAGGAACAAACCCTTCGTTACACCACGCCGCTGCATTACTTCATAACCCAACATAAGGAAAATACCGGGAATGCCATAAAACGCCACAGCTCGTAAAAATACGCCCCACGTCATCCCAAGAGCCTTCATTTCCACATAAACAGCCACAGAGACATAGGCTACAATACAGCTAAACACCAATCCCTTCAAAGACAAAAGCCCGCGCAACATCATGCCATTCCCCCATCAAGTCATTCAAGGAAAATCCACCATGCGACAAAACACCCCTCTTTTCAAGAACCAAATCCATGGGGCTCCCACACACAAGCGCAACAGTCCAAGTCACCCCCAAGAGCGCATACCCACACAGCACACTCCAACACATGTCTTCCTCTCATCCCCCTCTTTTGCCTAGATCAAGCAACATTTTTTTAAAAACGAGAAGCAAAATTAAAATTTTTAAGGAGATGCTATGACCCATAAGCAGAAAAAAAATATGCAAACCTGCCCGCTTGATCATCAAAATCAAGAAAAACACATTGGTCATTTAAAGACGCAAGAAATCCCTGTTGAAACGCGTAATCCTTATTTTAAACCCAATCATCGAGAAAGTTCCAGCAACCCGCGCACCATCAATGCCATTGCCAATGCACAAAGCCATCCCATTGCACTTTTATATGCGAAAGGACATCTCAGCAAAGCCCAATATAAAGCGGCAGAACGTTTTTATTTTTACTGGCGTCAAAGCCAAGCCGATCTCCACATGAGCCTTGACTACACCCGTGAAAAGGTTTCCTGTAGCCAAGGGTACACACACCCTATTGAACGTCAAATAGAAGCCTCCAATCATTTAAGAACAATCAAAGTTCAACTGGGTATTCTTGGCTATTCACTGCTTGAACGCGTTATCGGCCATGGACAAGCGATAAAAGAATTAAGTTCTTCAAAACGCAAACAAAACTCTCTTGCCGATCATTTACGAGATTGTTTAGACTTGCTCGCATTTCATTGGGGATATGCAAACCATAAACATTTTGAATAATCCCCCTCCTCGCCATTTTAAGCGGCCTCCCATGTTGCCCCCGCCCCCTCTAAAGAAACCTCCCCCACACGGGCTCAAGCATCCAGCAGCTCTCGCCTCCATTTTCATTACCTTGCCCCCACCCAAAAGGACAATACTTCCCCCCCACACACATACTTAAGATACACTCCACACTCTTAAAAACAAAAAGCCTTCCCCCATATCAGTCCTATAATCATGAGGGGCTCTTAATTCGTTTTTGATTGAAGAATATTCTCAAGATGCTTGCATGTATCATAATATTTTTAAATATAGTTTAATTAATATCGAGTCTTAAAATAAATATTCAATTGAAAAAAGTATTACGTTTTAATGCAAAATGACAAAATTTTTTGTAAAAAGTATTTTTTATATTGCTATTTTTTCAATTCTCTGCTAATTATAATGTGGTAGGTTCTTTAAGTATGATTTTTTTGTATTTAGTACGGCCTTTTAAATTTATTCTTTTTTGACACGTCCTGCGAGTCAATGTTAAAATTCTCCTGCTTTTTGGTCCTCTGATTGCGACGGAGGACTTTTTTTTATGACTGTACTTTTTTATGACTGTATTGTCTTAAATCACTTCCTTATGAGCTTTGTGATAATTCCTCCATAAGGTTTACCCGCAAAATAGATCATTCTTTTGTCAAATTGACTTGCGTTCCATTCTTAAAGAACAAAGATTCTTAACTCAATCTGATTTACAAACAGCTTGGATACACTTCCCTCTTGGTTTGCCATTCCCTCTTGGCTTCTATTCAGGTTTTTCCGCTAAACTCAAGGCGCAACAGAAGCTTGCTCTGTCTCAAAAATTCACCACGCCCTTAAAAAAACACTTAAAACATATCCAAGGAAGCTTGCTTCATATCACCAAACCTCAAATGACCGTGTTTTACGACATAACAGAATGACTTAACTACTGGATAACTTTCTTTATCGCCCCCCAACAGGTTGATGTATCACGACAACATATTGATTTATAATCATCATATCCCGTTATCCATATAAAATTAAGAGACGCAGATATCATAGGGATTCTCTCATTTTAAATTTATTTCATGTTGCATCAATCAACACCTTGTCTTTTCCACATTACAAACATGAGAGACATATGAAATAACGCACTTCAAAGATTTCAAAGATAAAGAATCAAAATGCCTCTTATGAACACGCTCAAGAGCCAAAGGCTGTCATCATATGAGGCGCGAATAGTATGATAATGTGCTGGCTTTTCCTTATGAGATTTTAAAGAAGGACTTATCCACTTCACAAGAGATTTCTCCATTATCAGATTTACCAATATCTCCAATCACCAATATAATTGTGATGATAAGATCACATAATGTTTTTAAACAAGTAGGTAAATGTGCAACACAAATATATTCTATTTAGAACACTCTGTTTTATGTGAGTCGCGTAAACTCCCATTAAAAACAAAATCCCCCATTAAAAACAAAATCCCCCATTAAAAACAAAATCCCTATGAGAAAAAATCTAAAGCGTGAAGATAAAAACATGAGACAAGTGTGATTCCATTCAGATATTGCTCTTTAACCGTCAAACCGAATAAAAATAGATCCGGAAAGTATGTTAATCTTCCTACCTTAAGAGATAAACTAAGAATATAGACAACATCTCTCCTAACATTCCCCTTTTTCTAGCATCGCTTAAGAATCAAAAGTTATACAGCTTATTTTGTCATATTATAAAGCACTGTTTTTTAAGGCGGTATTGAAGCAGTTAAAACAATTGAAGTGTTTAGCCAACGCCATCGCCATTAGCAAAGCTAAAAAAACAAACTGTTGAAAAGCCGTGCATATCTTGTGTAAACACAAAAAAAACAAAAAAAAGGCACAAAAATATCTCAATTTTTATAAAAATACTCAGCGTCTTTTACGATTGTATTGACGAACAACCCTTATCACATAATCATCTTAAATATTGAGAATAAAGAATGAATAGCCCTCGCAAATACAGCAACCTATCAATAAAAATATAAAAACAAATCTTTTTGTTATCTCTGTTTCTTATGGAATATGCCTTTCCCTATGGATGCACTTTAGCCTCCAAAGAGTGCATTCAATCCATGGAAAGGATGCACTCCGCGCCTTCAATAGAGTGCATCCTTCCCCTCAACGGAAACTGCCAAACCCTCATAAAGGCAGTATCCAATCTATAAGAGGATGCACTCCGCGCCTTAAAAAGAGTGCATCCTTCCCCTCAACGGAAACTGCCAAACCCTCATAAAGGCAGTATCCAATCTATAAGAGGATGCACTCC
>NZ_JBHIRU010000013.1:19160-50842 GCF_042197425.1 Bartonella sp. AA126HLJHH | reverse complement strand
AAAGAGTGCATCCTTCCCCTCAACGGAAACTGCCAAACCCTCATAAGGCAGTATCCAATCCATAAGAGGATGCACTCCAGCCTTCAAAAAGAGTGCATCCTTCCCCTCAACGGAAACTGCCAAACCCTCATAAGGCAGTATCCAATCCATAAGAGGATGCACTCTAGCCCTCAAAAAGAGTGCATCCTTCCCCTCAACAGATACCGCCAAACCCTCAATAAAGCAGTATCCAATCCATGGAAAAGATGCACTCCGCCTTCAATAGAGTGAATCCTTCCCTTCAAGGGTTTTACTCAATTTTCATCGCATCTCATTTTTATGAACCCTCATTTTTATGAATCCTTGGTCAAAGGCACAAAAAGAAGTTTGCTAGCAACTATTGTATCACCCACCTTATGGGATTCCACTTGCCTACAGAGCTTTCAAACTTTTTTACGCCTTCATAAAATCGAATCTAAAAGAATTCATTAAGGCAATTAAGAGTAAATTTTGTCAAAATATAGACAAAGTTTATTCTTTTTTGTGATTGTTGTATTTTTACTATAGTTATTTAAATCGAATTTATATATGATACGTATCGATATTTATTTATCGAAATAAATATAGGAGAAAAACTATGAATATCAGATATTTTTTCATAGCTGGGGCTATTACAAGTGGTTTAGCTCTCGCGATTCAAAAATCTGATCGTATAGTCAATAAACAACCCTCTCCTATTGTTGCTCCTTATACTATTGAGAAAACAAATTTACATTTTGTTAAACAAGTAAGGGACACATCGGATACATTGAATATACTGAGAGTCAGTAATAGAAGCGCATCAGAACAAGCATCAATCGACGATATATACGATAAAGCAGAAAATTTATTGAATGCAATAGCTGGTTTTTTAGGATCACTTATTATATATTTCGTACAACTTGTTGCTACTAGAATATAAGATACAAAAAGTTCTTAAAGTAAGGTTATATACATTTTGTATATATTGTAAAATTTAAATAAAAAGGCCCTTTATAAAATGGGGCCTTTTTTAGTTTAATTTTTCCTTTGTTTTAGTTTAGTTTTTATTGTGTTTTTATTTTTATTGGCCAAATATCATCGCCTTCAAAAATGCCATTTTTACTTGTCTCACATCTCAAATGACAAAGGCTCTAACTCCCTAGCTTCGCTCCCATAGCACTTTCGTTAATAAGGGTCCGCAATCTTCTTGTTCTTCCAAAAAATTCTTCTGTTTTCAAGAAAATGACCCTGCATCTCCTCTGTCATCGGATTGGCTTACAGATCTCCATGAAGCAGACTGAAAAACACAAAAACACCATAACTTTTTATATCAATATCACCATACTGAAACACTGTTGAAGCTTAACAAGCGCTGCTTCATTGGCAAGGACTTCTTAAAAAGACAAAAAACACCTCAAAGGCAAAAGAGCTTAACACTGCTCAAAAATGCCATTTTTTGCCTTCCTCTCACCTCAAATGACAAAGGCTCTACCCCCGGCTCTACCCCCTAGCTTCCCTCCCATAGCACTTTAGTCAATAGAGCTTCCCCATAGCGCCTTTAGTCAATGGACCTTCCCCTCATACCGCTTAAATAAGGCGCTTGAATAAGCAATGATTTATGAGAATTTTCTAACAAAACAACAAAACCATCTTAAAGAAGAGAGTAGAATTTATAATTGATTTTTCTCCTCTATTCTTGAGGATCAAGCCATTTTCAGTCTATTTTTTAAAATCTTGGCTATTATTCTTGATTTTTCGAACACTTTATTTTGCTCTGGTAAGAAAGGTGTGAAAGCGTCTCAATCATGGCGCTTTCACATCTTTTAAATAAGAGTGCTTTTCTTCAACAGGAGAGTACAACACTAATCAATTTTTATATCCATAAATGCGATTTTACCATCTTTAATATAAGTAATATCAGGAGCATGTTTTACCCCCTCTGCTTCAAACACGAACTGTTCATCACTCACCCCTTCAAATCCTTGTTCTCTTAATTCTTGTTTTTTCTCCTCAACTAATTTTTTATGAAAATCTCGTTTTTGATTACACAAATTAAGGTTTCTATCTCTAAAAAGCTGATAGTCCATGGCTATAGACCACTTCTCAGCAACCCGTTCCAGTAGATCGTAACTGAACTTTCCTTCCCTTTTCACTTCTTGAGCAATCACCATCGCGCGTTCCAAATAGACTTTTTCAATGGTTTCATCAAAGCCAAGCTGGTCCCCTGCCGTAAAACTTTCGTCATAAGAAGCTAAAGTCTCAACATCGCCCAGCAAGGCAAGAGCAGCAAGATGCAGCAAAGCATAAGGTGCGAACTCTACGTCTCCATCCGTTGCCCATGATAAAGAATCTTTTTCCCAAGGGGGAATACTATATTGAGAGCGAAACATTTCATGCAAAGAATCATCTTCCATTGTCCATTTTAAAGTTGTATCGAGTGCTTTCTTTAAAAGCTTGGCGCTCACTTTTTCTTCAAAAATTTCCAATCCATTGGGTACAAAATTCATAAATACTGTTGGCAAAACCCCAGAATTATGCGGATTAATCGTCTGACAAGCCGCCGCAAAAATACCGCTCATAATTAAAAGCCCGCGATCAAACGGGGAAAATTCTTCCACGTGTTTTTCGTTATAAAGAAACTGCACTTCACGATCGGGTAAAAAGAGGGTTGCCAAATAATCTCCTTTTCCCTCGATGTCCACAGACCACCCCAAGCTTTTTAAAAGCGCTGTTGCACTTTCTATCGTGAGAATTTCATCATCATCATAACCGACAAAGGGTTCTTTTTCCTTTTCCTTTAGTTGCAAACGCCTCTCCTGCAGCACGGCTTCATCTTTCCAAAACTGCTGCGTTGCAAGATCATTTTCTTGAAGCACTCTTTCCAGCGCGCCTTTCACTTGAAAATTCATTTTCATCCGTTTAAAGACAGAGGTATAAAGAGCTAAAACAAGCATGATAATGATCATGCAAATAACAATAAATACCCAGAACTCGGGATCTAATAGAAATACGGCTATAGGATCAAAGTTCATGTTCCCCCCTCACTATTTACACAACCCGTGCGACAGAGAGCTTATGTGCTCTCCTACAGAGATTGCTTCTTCTAGTTTCTGAATATTTTTGTACAACTCACCCGTCACTTTGGTGCGAAGCCGTAACATCACCGGAATCAAGAAAAGTGCACAAACCGTTATGATGTCCGTTGTTTTAAAGAGAACGGCATGCACAACATATTGCCACCCTGTCAGCTGCCAATTTAATACACCTGGTATTTCTAGAACCATTCTCCACATGATAATGAGAACAGCAATAGCAAAGATAATTTTATAATCCTTTGCTGAGAGCAACACGTGCTGGAGCGAAAAAGAATGCACTCCTTTATGCGTTTCTTGCTCTGATGCCCAATTTTGCTCCTTCATGTATTCCCCTCTCTCTTTGAAAAGACCCGTGCGACAGAGAGCTTATTTGCTATCACACAGAGATTGCCTCTTCTCGTTTCTGGATTTTTTTCCAATTTACGCATTATGATGATGCAAAACCCAAATACCACCGGAATAAAGAAAAGTACACAGACCATTATGGTTTGCGTCATAATAAAAATAATAATATTCCTGCTACCTTGCCACCCTCTTACCTTCCTCACATTGCAAACAATAAAGATTTTCAAACCGTACCAATCTATAAACAATAGTCACAATTCAGCTTTTTCTTCCCAAAAATTCTCCTATTTTCAAGAAAATCACCCTGCAACCCCACTTCAATAGAATTCATTTCAAAGCTTGAATGAACAAGGCTCATAAAAATACGAAAACAACCCATATACCGCGCGCCCCTACAAGCAAAACCGTTCCTTCCTCACGCCTCAAACGATAAAGTAAGTCCCAAGCACTCACTCTAGGCTCTAAACCCCAAGGGCTCTTATTCCCTTAAATCAATACTAATCCATAATCGGCTTTTCTTTCACTCAATGCCACCCTCAACACTGCTCCTTAGAGCAATGTTTACGGACAACCCATGAAAGAGCACCAAAAAATATCAGAGGCAAAATGGTATAGAGAGCAATCCCTATAAAGGCTGAATCTCTCATAATTTCTTCATTATTTTTTCCCTCTCATGACTTCTCAAACGCTGTATCCTGTTCTTGCAAGACGTTTTTCAGTTCTTTTCTTAAACAGCGATACGTTCTCACCTGCTTAAAGACACCATAATAAAGTTGTAAAATCATCATAGGAATACAAGCAACCACCAATGTCACGCACATAAGCACGAGACCGAATATTGTAACAAGAATATCACTCCATTTTTCTCTATCGCCTTTTTTATACCAATCCTTTTGATCGGTTATTTTACCCCGTTGCTGGTTTATTTCTTTCAATTTTTGAGTATTTTTTCTCAACAAAAGCCACAATGTTATGAAGAGTATGTACAGAACTGGAAACAAGACCCAAACACACACTGTAATAACTTTCCAAAACGCATACAGAGAGAGAAAAAGAGGTGTATCCCACCACCCTGTCAAGTTCTCTTGGCTACCCAAGGATGGGAAAAATAAAATCCTGTTGCACAACTCAATAATGAGCGAGAGGAACCAAATGACAACATGCTCTCGCACAGAAAAATAATCTTTCCCAAAAAAATAGCGTAGTTCATTATAAAATGCTGAATAAAATTCTGACTTTTTCCCCTTCATTGCTCTTCCTTTTTTTATGAAAAATGCATTTCTTTATCTCATGCCCGCTTTTTTAAGAACCACGAAAAGTGCGATGCATGGCGCTTTCCTTATTTTTAATAAAACCCCCCAACTTTCTAAAAGCGCGGTTACTCTTCCCAATGATTAAGAGCATCCTCCTCATTACAAACGAAAATAGGCTCTCTTCTTTGTCTGATGATTTTCCAACCATTCATCCTCCCCTCTTCTTGTGTCACGAGAGCTTCTAAACATTGCCTCTTACCCCTCACGATAGCTACAAAAGCGCCTTGTCACTCTCTTTATCTTACGCGTTTTAATTCCCGTCTCACTTTACGATACGTTCTCACCTGCTTAAAGACACCATAATAAAGTTCTAAAATCATCATGGGAATACAAGCAACCCACAGTGTCACGAACAGAAGCACGAGACCGAATATTGTAACAAGAATATCGTCCATTTTCCAGTTCACACTTTCTTTATATCGATCCTTTTGATCGGTTATTTTACCCCGTTGCTGGTTTATTTCTTTCAATTTTTGAGTATTTTTTCTCAACAAAAGCCACAATGTTATGAAGAGTATCAACATAACTGGAAACAAGACCCAAACACACACTATAATAACTTGCCAAAACGCACACAGAGAGAGAAAAAGGGGTGTATCCTGCCACCCTGTCAAGTTCTCTTGGCTACCTAAGGATGGAAGAAAGAAAATCCTGTTGCACAACTCAATAATGAGCGAGAGGAACCAAATGACAACATACTCTTGCACAGAAAAATAATCTTTCTCGAAAAAATGGCGCAGTCCATTATAAAATGCTGAATTTTTCCCCTTCATTGCTCTTCCTTTTTATGAAAAACGCATTTTTTATCTCATGCCCGCTCTTTTAAGAACCACGAAAAGTGCGATGCATGGCGCTTCCCTTGTTTTCAACAAAAAACCCCAATTTTCTAAAAGCGTGGTTGCTCTTCCCAATGATTAAGAGCATCCTCCTCATTACAAACCTGATAGGCTTCTTTATCCTCTTTGCCTGATGATTTTCCAACCATCCCCTCTTTCTTGTGTCACGAGAGCTTCTAAACGTTGCCTCTCCCCCCTCACAATAGCGACAAAAGCGCTTTATAGCTAGGCAAGCGCCTTATCGTTCTCTTTTCTTATGCGTTTTAATTCCCGTTTCACTCTACAATACGTTCTCACGCGCTTGAAAACAAAATAATAAAATTCCAAAATGATCATGACAACACCCGCAGGAAAAAAGATTTCTAGCAGAAATATCAACCAAAGGTATGCGATAAAAAAACTGCTTATTTTTTCTCTATTGTTTTTTACCGGATTATTTTGTTGATCGGTTGTGTGACCCCGTTGCTGGATAGCCTCTTCTAACTGCTGAATCTTTTTTTTCAACAAATACGTTAAGATGAGATAAAGCACCAATAAAACAGGTATCAAGGCAACAACACACACCATGATAACTTCACGCAGCACAAAGAGCGCCAAAAGAGCGCTATCCTGCGATACACTCAACGACCACTTGGATTCTAATGGGATCAAAAGAGCTTTATGACCTATCCCAATAAGGATAGAAATAAGACAAATGATAATATGGTCTTTATAAGAACGAAATGATTTTCCAAAAACAACAGAGCACAGTTTGTTATAAAATGTGGAATTTTCCCCCTTCATTTGCTCTTCCTTTTTATACAACTGTTTGTCCTTGACTTTTATAAGAACACGAACAATCTCTCAAGTAAAATTCCGTCCATTGTCGTCAAACAGAATACCCCAGAGAACACTCGTATTGCATATTTTATGTTGCCAATAGTTTTGCCAATTCACGTGCTTGTTTTAAAAAAACACCTCTCAACACTTGCAAACCAACGCGTATCACCCCCATTTCATGAACAGCCCCCATGAAGGGGATAACAATAGCGCCCCCATGAATATATCCCCTTACTATAAACTCTATCACCCCTATTGTTTCAGTAAAAAATGTAATCCGGCGCCATTCATATACGCCCCCTGCGGCCTCTACAATAGCCTTACCCTCCCTTGTAATACGGGGCACGCCATAACTCCATTCCTCAACACGGACAACCCCCAATTACCGCTCCTACAACAACCCCACTCCTGCCCCAAAAACAGACATATCTAGGCTTTTACGATAGCCCTTATCCCTTGAAAAGACAGAAGCATTTTTATTCTTTTCTCAATTATTTTCCGCCCACTTAAGACATGAAAAAAGCAACTTCCATTGATGCGCAAATGATCGCGCAATAAGAGCATTTGAAATGAGAAAATCTTACAACTTTCTTATTCCAATTAAAAAGGCTCAATGATCATTCAAAATACGATGATATCTTCCATTTTTCATTAGAGTTCTTGCAAGCCAATAGCTTAGAATATATTCATAAAAGCGCTTCTAAAACACGAGACAGCCGCTACTTTTGAGATCAAGCATTTTAATATTAATGAAAGCACTAACATTCCCTTGCAAGTTTGAGGTGTTGTTTTGTCAACAATCTTGTTAGCATGGACTGATTCTATGATGATGCGATATCATTACAATTGCTCTTTATAAACAGCATTATAAACAGCATTGATACGCGCCATTTTACTCACACTTCTTTATAAGCCTTGCGTTATAGGCTTGTGGGGAAAAGATAAAGGAGAATCCTGTTGAATATAGCAATTATTTTGGGGTCTGTGCGTCAACCTTCCTTAACAAGAACTTTAGCCAATTATTTAGCGGATTGCCTCATAAAGCGGGGTGCATCACTTCATTGGGTTGATTTGCGTAAACAGCCCTTGCCGATGACAGATCCAGATTATCATCAGCAGGTTGAAGCTAATCCAAGTGCTGCGGTCCGTGAGTTTGTAAAAACCATTGCCGCGGCTGATGGCGTTATTCTAGCAAGCCCCGTTTATCAAGGGTCTTATTCGGGTGTTTTAAAAAATGCTCTTGATAATTTGAGCTATAATGCCTTTTTAAATAAACCTGTTGGGCTTATCTCTCATGGGAGTACGGCCAAAAAATGCGCACAACCTTGTGAACATTTAGTTCCGGTGGTGCACACGCTTTATGGTTATACACTCCAATGTCAAATCGCCTCCTCCAACGAAGATTTTTCCTCAGATGATGAAGGTCGTACTTGGAAAGTTATAAGTGAAGAGGTACAAACCCGTTGTGAAAGACTTGCTGATGAAATGTACACATTTTTAAAGCAAAGAGGTGGGATTTAAAGTAATAAGGGAGGGGGCATGAAAAAAAAGGATGCGCACTATCGTTATTTAGTGGTAGGGGGCACTGGGATGCTTGCCCCTTTGTATCAATCACTAGAGCCGCAAGAAGTGATTATTGCTGCACGCTTTCTTTCCCATAAAGTCCAGCTTGAGGCATTGCACAACAAACAGTTGTGCGTGTCGTTGGATTATGATTGTGCGGCATCAAAGGCACAATTTTTAGAAGCTGTGAAGCAATGGCATGATCTAAAATATTGCATATTATGGATTCATTCGCCCGCCTATGCATTTTCTTGCGCATTAATTGAGCAGTTGGCTCTTTTGCCTAAACCGCCATGTATTCTCCATATTTTTAGTTCCAACACGCATGATCAAATGATCCTCGAGTGCGCGCGCAAAAACAAGGTTGATTTTATCCCCATTCAATTAGGACAAAAAACAACGCCCAAAGGTTTACGATGGCTGCCCCATAAGGAGATAAGCCAACAGGTACTGGATGCCATAAAAAACCATATGAATAAACAAAACTTATGATCAAAACCTCTGCTTTGCAAAGAAGCAGTGCCCCTTCAATCTCTATCCATACCCGAACACCCTCTTGAATAACTCATACTCTCTACATCATAGGCTTTGAGAACGAACAATCCCCCTCCCTTACGCCTCTAAACAGCATGCCTATATCAACAGCTCCAAAACCAAACGTTTTTCTATCCCTTCTCACACGGGCTTATCCCCCTCTGACAACCATCACAGCCCTTGACCAACCACACACACCATTTTACAGTTTCACGCTTTTACGATTTTAAAAATTCACAGAAAACAAGCAAACTGCCGATAAACCGCCCCATTAAAGCCTATACAAGCCTATTACAAACCTATCATCAGCCTATTCATTGCCATCAACCCTTTTCCCCCAACGCCCTCCATTCCCACTTCCCACATTCCAATTTTGACGCATTGCACAATCCAACCATCCTCCATTGGCACCTTTTCTCCCCAACCGCCCCACAACCCTCACGGCTCTTGACCAATCACACACCATTTTACAGTTTCACGTTTTTACGATTTTGAAAATTTACAGAAAACAAGCAAACTGCCGATAAACCGCCCCATTAAAGCCTATACAAGCCTATTACAAACCTATCACCAGCCTATTCATTGCCATCAGCCCTTTTCCCCCAACGCCCTCCATTCCCACATTCCCCCATTCCCACATTCCAATTTTGACGCATTGCACAATCCAACCTTTACGCCTCCATTGGCACCCTCTTTACCCCATATCCTCCCCACAACCATCACGGCTCTTGACCAACCACACCCCCTATTACAGTTACACGTTTTTACGATTTTGCAAATTCACAGAAAACAACAAAACTGCCGATAAACCGCCCCATTAAAGCCTATACAAGCCTATTACAAACCTATCATCAGCCTATTCATTGCCATCAGCCCTTTTCCCCCAATGCCCTCCATTCCCCCATTGGCACCCTCTTCTCCCCAACCGCCCCACAACCGTCACAGCTCTTGAGCAACCACACACCCTTTTACAGTTCCACGTTTTTACGATTTTGCAAATTCACAGAAAACAAGCAAACTGCCGATAAACCGCCCCATTAAAGCCTATACAAGCCTATTACAAACCTATCACCAGCCTATTCATTGCCATCATCAGCCCTTTTCCCCCAGAGATCAGCGTAAAATGAGAAAAACAATCGATGCCGTCCTCCCAAGCCGTGAAGCAATGGCATGATCTAAAACTTATGCCTCCCCCCATGACACGAGCACTACATGCGCTTTTTCAGCGCTGCGTTTAATTGTTTGGTAACCTTGTAATACGAGATCAAACGCTTGATAAAAGAAATATACAGTGCCACAATGGGTATTGTTAAGAAAAAATTAAAAACACCCCCCAGCAGAATGATCAAAATCACCGTCCAAGCTGCCGCCATTTCGTAATGCATTTTATCCCCTTCCCTTTATAAATTGATTGATTGGGTTGCTTCAGTCACTTCTTCCAACTGCTGAATCTTCTTTTTCAATCGATGGGTTAAAATTTCACGAAGGATCACAACAACAGGGATCGTTGTAAAAATACATACCGATAAAAAAAACCAGAAAAGCAAGAGAATGACAAAATATTCAAATCTGATCTCATCTATCTCTTTAAAGAAAATCACATAGACATAAGCTTTGAAAAACATAATGATGAAAGAAAGGCATGCGTGGAGGATATAATCTTTGCGTGAAAAAGCGAGCCATTTTTTTAACGAATAGAAACTTATCTGTGTTTCTAGTGTTAAGTTTTGCGGCACTCTCTCTTTTTCTTTTCCGCTTTTTTCAAAGAAACAAAAATGCTGCGGCTGTTCTTTCATCAAACCTCTTTGTTTTTTCACTCTGTAATAGAGCCTCAAACGCTTGATTAAAGAATAATAAGGCGCCACAATAATCATATTCACAAAAATGGCAAAAACTGTAACTGCATTTAGAAAAAAACATCCAATCGGCAGAAAAAAAATAAAAACCGCGATCTCACTCCTCATGCGTATAACCTCATTGATTAATCTCTTGCTGCTTTATTTTTTCTTTTAGTTTTTTCTTTATTTTTTCCAATTTACGCTCTTTAAAACGACAAATCCCCCACAAAATAGAAAGGGGTGTGAGAAGACAAAACCATATCAACACTGGTAAGAGAAAAATAAGAGAACCAATTCCTTCCCATCTTGTCCATTGCAACGGCTGTACCAGAGACTTTGCACCCGCAGGAACTTCTAAAGCCATCATGATAAGGCATGTACAAAACATGATAAAAAAGCGGTGCCCTATTATTTTACACCGTCCCACCCCTTTACGCATTTCCACTGAAGACACCATAAATTTTCTAAATGAAAAGAAAGACTCTTCAAATGTTGCTTTTTTCTCCTGCATTGTTCCCCTCTGCTTTTACGCTTCGCGCTTTTTACGCATTATTTTTAGGTTTAAGCTCTTTTTAAATTATCTAAACTCTTTATTTTTCTCAATAAATTTTTTCATCAATCCTAATTTCTACATCCATATATTCTAACTCCCCATCCTTTATGTAAAGAATATGAGGACGATAGTTTTTTCCATCAACCTCACAAATCGCGTCCTTTTCATAAACAAAATATCCCTGTTGCCTTAATTCTTGTCTTTTTTCCTCGATCAATTTTTCATAAGAATCTCTTCTTCTATTGCACAAATTGGGATCTGTAGCTCTAAAATATTCATAGCTTTCTACCTCCATGGAAAAATCCTTTGCCGCCTGTTGAAGCAAATCGTAACTGGGTTGCTTTGTCTTTTCTACCGCCTGAGCGATCACCATTGCGCGTTCCAGATGCTCTTCTTCAATGCTTGCCTCAAAGCCCAGCTTCTCACCTTCTATAAAGCTTTTGTGATAAGAGTGTAAGGTTTCAACATCGCCCATCAAAGCCAGAGCCGCAAGATAACGCAGGGAATAAGAAGCCAACCGAGGGACCACCGTTTTGTTTTCCCAAGGCAGGATTCTATATTGAGAGTGAAGCATCTTGCCAAGATCAACCTCAGTCATTGCCTCATCTAAAGCTTTCTCGAGTGCACGACGTAAACATCCAACGCTTACCTTTTCTTCAAAAATTTCCAACCCCTTCACATCAAAACTCAATTCAAGAGCAATCAAGCCTCCAGAATTATAAGGGTCTATCGTTTGGCAAGCCGCCGCATGGATACCAGAAACCACCGCAATTGCACAATCAAATCGCGGATACCCCTTCTCAGCATTATAAAGAAACTGCACTTCACGATCTGGTAAATAATAGGTGGCCAAATGATCTCCTTTTCCTTCAATTTCCACCTTCCACCCCAAACTCTTTAAAAGCGCCGTTGCACTTTCCATCGTTAAGATTTCTTCATCAGAAAGAGAAAACTCTTTTTCCTCAGATAACAGCTTAATCATCGGCATTGCTCCACTAGACGGCTCAAAAGCGACAGGTTGTTCAAGCACGCGGCTTAATTCTTTTGTCACTTGGCAATACAGTCTCACCCGCTTGAAAGTAGAGTAATACAATGCCCAAATAAACATCATGACCACAGCAGAAAGCAGCGTGAAAAGCGTCAAGCCCATACCCCACGAGAGTACAACAATAATATCCATCATTTTAATATCTATCATTTTCTCCGCCCCTTCATGCGCTGTTTTGTTGAGAAGCGGTTTTTCTCCGCTTCCAGATTGCTTGCTCCAACATATCGATCTTTTCTTTCAACAGAACCGTGAAAATGATACGAACCACAAAGGCAACAGGGATGAACAAAAAAATAAACCATGATATAAGCTCCATAATTAACGAGAGAGCTGCCACGACATCCCCTTCCCACTCCGCCAACTTCCACCCAAGCAACATGGGTACGAAGCGAAGAGCCATTCTTAAAGCTGCCACAATGAAAGCAATACAAAAGATGACTTTATAATTTTTGCGTGTCAGAAACGCTTCTTCAAGCGCAAAAGTCCGTGGTTCTTTATCCAATGGTGAATTTTTTCCATTGCCCCTCATTTTTTATCCCTCATTTGTTTCAATTTTCAAGCCATTTTCATGAACCGAAGCTTTCGTCCTCACAATGAATGAGAGTTCATCAATATCAAGCGCTTGTATCCCTCATCTTTTATAAAGACAATATCAAGGGTGCATTTTTTTCCATCACCTTCAAACATCGCACGAATAGAAGGTCTCTCCTACAACGCATGAGAATATATAAAGACCAGTATTCATTTTCTGCCCGCCCTTCACGCGCTGTTTTGTTGAGAAGCGGTTTTTCTTCGCTGCCAGATTTCTTGATCCAACATATCGATCTTTTTTTTCAACAAACGCGTAAAGATGATACGGACCACAAAGGCAACAGGAATGAGTACAAAAATTAAATCTAATATAACCTGCACGATGCAAAAGAGAACTGTTATAACATCCCCTTCCCACCCCGCCAACTTCCACTCAAGCCACATGAGTAAGAAGAGAAGAGCCGTTCTTAAAGCTGCCACAATGAAAGCAATGCAAAAGATGACTTTATAATTTTTGCTTGTCAAAAACGCTTCTTCCAGCGAAAAAGACCGTGGTTCTTTATCCAATAGTGAATTTTTTCCATTGCCCCTCATTTTTATCCCTCATTTGTTTCAATTTCTAAGCCATTTTCATGAACCGAAGCTTTCGTCCTCACAATGAATGAGAGTTCATCAATATCAAACGCTTGTATCCCTCATCTTTTATAAAGACAATATCAAGGGTGCATTTTTTCATCACCTTCAAACATCGCACGAATAGAAGGTCTCTCCTACAACGCATGAGAATATATAAAGACCAGTATTCATTTTCTGCCCTCCCTTCACACGCTGTTTTGTTGGTAAGCCGTTTTTCTTCTCTGCCAGATTTCTTGATCCAACTTATCGATCTTTTTTTTCAACAAACGCGTAAAGATGATACGGACCACAAAGGCAACAGGAATAAGTACAAAAAGAAGCGCTGATATAAAAACCAATATTAATGTTAAAATGAACAGGATATAATTCCACCACCCTGTCAAATCCCACTTAAAAAACATAAAGAATGCCATTATAAAAGCTGACACAATGAAAGCAATGCAAAAGATGACTTTATAATTTTTGCGTGTCAAAAACGCTTCTTCCAGCGAAAAAGACCGTAACTCTTCATCCAATGGTGCATTTTTTCCATTGCCCCTCATTTTTTACCCCTCATTTGTCTCAATTTTTAAGCCATTTTCATGAACCGAAGCTTTCGTCCTCACAATGAATGAGGGTTCATCAATATCAAGCGCTTGTATCCCTCATTTTTTATAAAGACAATATCAGGGGTGCTTTTTTTTCATCAACTTCAAACATCATGTTTTCATCACTCACAGTGTACCCCCTATTATCTTAAGGCTTCTCTTTTCTCCTCGATCAAATTTTCATAAAAATATCTTCTTCTATTGCACAAATTTGGGTCTCTGACTCTAAAATTCTAAGTGCTCTTTTTATTTTCAGGAAGATAAGCTGCTTTCCAAAGAAGAAGCAAACGAGTGCAAGAAAATCGTAACGAAGTTGCTTTGTCTTTATGACGATTTAAATCATCAACAAAACCGGCCCAAATAGATTTTTTCGATATTTTTTTTCAAAACCCAAACTTTCATCTTCCATAAAGCTTTTATGAGAAAGCTGCCAAATGTTAACATCAGCCCTCAATACCAAAGCCGCAAGGGTGTGCAAGTAAAGAAGAAGCCACTTGAGAGATAGCACAATTTCCTTTTCCCAAGGAAGGGTGTTCTATTGAAAGCCAAGCACGCGGACAAGATCAACCTCAGTCCCAGATCAAACCTCAGTCATTGCCTCATCGAAAACTTCCTCAAGTACACAGCATAAATGCCTTACGCTTACCTCTTCCTCAAAAAATTTCAATCCCTTTGCCTTAAAATCCACCCCTTTGCCTCAATGCCTCGTTGTCAATCTGGCCCCCCCCCCAAAAATGATAAAGCCCTAAAATGATAAGGATTAATCATTTGGCAAGCCGCCGCATGAATACCAGCGCCTCTCACAATTCCATAACCAAATTGCACAAAACCTTTTTCATCCAGAGAGAGAAACTGTCCTTCACGGTCTCGTAAATAAATAACGGTCTCGTAAATAAATAGATGTCCCTCTTTTCTTTCAATTTTCCCCCTCCACCCCAAGCTCTTTAAAAGCACTGTTACACTTGCTATGGAGCAAAACGTGTGCTTTTGGCTCACCTTCTCTATGCGTCTTGCCTCTCCACCTGCAAGAAAATGGGCTTTTTTTCCCCAAACACCAGAATATCTTTTGCTTTAAGTATAGATTTTTCGCTCTCAATATCGCTTGGTAAAACACATTTTTATGCTTGATAAAAAGAAAATAAGTTACAAGATTTTCTCTCTTTAAGAGAACAGAAACAGCAAGTGAAACCCAAGAGCAGCCCCTCTTCACTTTCCCCTCAGCACTCAAGCAAGAATCCTACTCAAGCAAAAGCCTCAATTCTTTTCAAAACACGACACAAATATAAAAAGGCATAAAACGAGAAGTGCACCCCATGCTCCTTAATGAACAAGTCAAAAGCAAGGCTCAACGAAAGCCTCTCTTCACTTTCCTCTCAGCACTCAAGCAAGAGCACCAACTCAAGCAAGAGCCTCAATTCTTTAAAAAAACACGACACAAATATAAAAAGGCATAAAACGAGAAGTGCACCCCATGCTCCTTAATGAACAAGTCAAAAGCAAGGCTCAACAAAAGCCTCTCTTCACTTTTTCCCCTCGCTCATTTTCCCCTCGCTCATTTTCCCCTCGCTCACTTTCCCCTCGCTCACTTTCCCCTCGCTCACTTTCCCCTCGCTCACTTTCCCCTCACTCACATCGTATAATATGACGGGAGCTCCTTTCTGCTCAACCTCTTCTTCTAATTGCCGTATCATTTTGTTCAACTGACGTGTCACGATAAAACGCATAATAAAAACAATCGGTAAGAATAAAAAAGTACAGGCAAGCATCCATGCCAGTGGCTCGAATACGACAAGAGAAACAAAGTCCTGCCCTCTCCATATCTTAACGACAGCAGTTATAACTATTGGAGCAGTCGCCATGACTGTAGAAAGATAGAATATTTTTTTATAGTCTTGCCAAACAAGAGAAAGCTGTTTTTTATCAAACATTCTGCTGCTTTTTATTTTGGGGAGTTCTGTTTTAAGGCGATATCGCGTTCATTCAGCACGCATTTCAGTTCCTTTTTCACGCGACAATACAACCGCGCACGCTTGATAAACAGGTAATAAATGACAACGATTGGCGCCCATATTAAAACACTTAAGAGCGTAAAACACAGGAAAGAAATGGCTATTAATGTTATAAGACTACTCGTCATTTTGTCCCCCTTCCACATTCTGCATACGCATTGCCTGATCGCGTTGTTGTATCGCTTCTTCCAATTGTGGAAGTATTTTGTTCAATTTTCTTGTTAACTTTATGCACATGATCCCAATGATCGGAGAAAAGAGAAGAACCCCTAACCATATAAGGCTCAACAGCTGCATGATAAAGGCAACACTATCATTTTTCCACCATACAAAATTTGCAATAGAGAAAGCAGATTGCAAAACAGAAAAGAGAATAAGGATAAAAAAGATTATTTTACATTCTTTTGAATAAAAAGGCAGAGATTCTTTGAAGTTAAGAAAGCGCATTTTCGCATCAAGGGTCTTATGGGCGAGATTGTGTCTTTTCATTTCTCCCAGATCATTGCGCAATTGTTGTATGGCGTGTTTTTGTTGCGTCGTACTCTTTTTCAAGCCTTGAGCGAGTTTAAAAGATAACCTGATATATTTGATCAACAGGTAAGGAAACCTGACCATAACCATAACCATTAAAATGGCAATGATAATGAACCCTAAAAAAGCCAAATGCTGCATCATAATGCTCCCTTTTTTTCCCTATCGCATTGATGTGAAATCATCATTTTTATTCTCTGCTCAAACAAATGTTTCTAATTCCTTTACTGTTTCTTGCACGCCATACTGAAGGAGACTATGGAGAATTAAAATGACAGGTAAAGAAACAACAATACATGTCCAGACCCAAAACAGCAGTCGCATGACAAAATCAATAATGTGAAGCACTATCATAGGCACGTAATTGTGCAAAAAAACCGCAGATTTTGGAAGAAAAGCTGAAAAAACGACAAAACCTGTGCAAAGTGCAACCATAACGAAGGCGATAGAAAAGATCATAAAATAATCTTTTTTTGAGAGAAGCAAAGATTCTTGAAAAGAAAAGGCACGCAACTGTGTTGCAAGAACTGTCCTCTGTCCTCTACCCTCTACCTGATAATGCCCTAAATTCTGCGCTGCACCCTTTTTTAATTTTCGCTGCGTCACCAATAACAAGATTGTCCGTTTTATCAACGAATAATAAAGTGCAACGATTGTCACCACGGTAGAAAGGAATACCATAAAAATTGCAGAACAAATAAAAATTGCCGTTCCTACGGCAATCAACATTCCAATGATTAAAGAAGCACTCACTTTTCCCCCTATTGTCTTCTGTTAAGAGATTGATTGTCTAGCTGTTGCTGCTCTGGCAAGGTTTCCCATTGTAGCATCATTTCCTTCACATCCCGTTTAAATACGGCGTTAAAGACAAAAAAGAGCGGACAAAAACCAAAAAGAACGCCAAAAATTATTTGCGGTAAGAAACATAAAAAAGCCCAAACACTATTCCACCCCGCATCAAGAACATGCTGAATTATAGGATTTTGGAAAGGGTGTTTAAGACTTTCCTGAAGTCTTTCCTGAAGACTTTCTTGTTTCATTTGTCCCAGTGCTTGGAGCTGTTCTTTGGATATAACGTGAAAAAATTCCAAAGGATCCATATAGGCAGACGCGGAAAAAAGCACCAACAAGAGGATAGCCAAACAACAAATGATGATATAATCGCCTGTTGAAAGAGCCGTCAATTTTTTGAAAGCTTCTGATTGATCCAACACTGGCTGCGATACAAAAGCCTTATCTCCCTTATGGGCAGATTGGTGTTGTGATTTATCTTCGATCATACGGATACTCCCCCACTTCTAAAATTCCCACTCTTCAATATTTGATAGCACGCCACCAGCGCGGTAAATTCGCTTAGCACCCTTCTCAGAGTAATGCAAGTACTATAAATCCCCTCTACGTATTTTGTTTATTTGCCCTATACGCGCTTATACATGAAGCACTATACGTGAGGCGCTTACAAGCCACCCCCCTCCTTTTCCCAAGGTGGTGCCCCCATCTTGAAAGCCAAGCACGCGGCCAAGATCAACCTCAGTCCCAGATCAACCTCATTCATTGCCTCATCGAAAACTTCCTCAAGTACACGACACGCCCTACGCTTACCTCTTCCTCAAGAAATTTCAATCCCTTTGCCTTAAAATCCACCCCTTTGCCTCAATGCCTCGTTGTCAATCTGGCCCCCCCAAAATGATAAAGCCCTAAAATGATAAGGATTAATCATTTGGCAAGCCGCCGCATGGATACCAGCGTCTCTCACAATTCCATAACCAAATTGCACAAAACCTTTTTCATCCAGAGAGAGAGAAACTGTCCTTCACGGTCTCGTAAATAAATAGATGTCCCTCTTTTCTTTCAATTTCCCCCTCTACCCCAGGCTCTTTAAAAGCACTGTTACACTTTCTATGGAGCAAAACGTGTGCTTTTGGCTCATCTTCTCTATGCGTCTTACCTCTCCACCTGCAAGAAAATGGGCTCTTCTTCCCCAAACACCAGAATATCTTTTGCTTTAAGTATAGATTTTTCGCTCTCAATATCGCTTGGTAAAACACATTTTTATGCTTGATAAAAAGAAAATAAGTTACAAGATTTTCTCTCTTTAAGAGAACAGAAACAGCAAGTGAAACCCAAGAGCAGCCCCTCTTCACTTTCCCCTCAGCACTCAAGCAAGAATCCTACTCAAGCAAAAGCCTCAATTCTTTTCAAAACACGACACAAATATAAAAAGGCATAAAACGAGAAGTGCACCCCATGCTCCTTAATGAACAAGTCAAAAGCAAGGCTCAACGAAAGCCTCTCTTCACTTTTTCCCCTCGCTCACTTTCCCCTCACTCACATCGTATAATATGACGGGAGCTCCTTTCTGCTCAACCTCTTCTTCTAATTGCCGTATCATTTTGTTCAACTGACGGGTCACGATAAAGCGCATAATAAAAACAATCGGTAAGAATAAAAAAGTACAGGCAAGCAGCCATGCCAGTGGCTCGAATACGACAAGAGAAACAAAGTCCTGCCCTCTCCATATCTTAACGACAACAGTTATAACTATTGGAGCAGTCGCCATGACCGTAGAAAGATAGAATATTTTTTTATAGTCTTGCCAAACAAGAGAAAGCTGTTTTTTATTTTTGAGAGATCTGTTTTAAGGCGATATCGCGTTCATTCAGCACGCATTTCAGTTCCTTTTTCACACGGCAATACAACCGCGCACGCTTGATAAACAGGTAATAAATGACAACGATTGGCACCCACAATAAAACATTTAAGACCATAAAGAACAGGAAAGAAAAGGCCATTAATGTTATAAGACTACTGGTCATTTTATCCTCCACGCCCATTCTTCATACGAATTGCCTGATCGCGTTGTTGTATTGCTTCTTTCAATTGTTGAAGTTTTTTGTTCAATTTTCTCGTTAATTTTATACACATGATCCCAATGATCGGAAAAAAGAGAAGAAGCCCAAACCATAGAATGCTCAACAGCTGCATGATAACGCCGACCATATCGCTCTTCCACCATACCAAATTTGCGACAAAGAAAGCAGATTGCAAAACAGTAAAGAGGATAAAGATAAAAAAGATTATTTTACATTCTTTTGAAGAAAGAGGCAGAAATTCTTTGAAGTTAAGAAAGCGCATTGTCGCATCAAGGGTCTTATGGGCGAGATTGTGTCTTTTCATTTCTCCCAGATCATTGCACAATTGTTGTATGGCTTGCTTTTTTTGCGTTGTACTCTTTTTCAAGTCTTGAGAGAGTTTAAAAGATAACCTGATATGTTTGATCAACCGGTAAGGAAGCCGGATCATAACCATAAACATTACAATGGCAATGATGGTGAACCCTAAAAAAGCCAAAAATTTTATAACAATAGTCACGTGTTTCCCCTATCGCATTGATGTGAAATCATCATTTTTATTCTCTTCTCAAGCAACCATTTCTAATTTCTTTATTGTTTTTTTCACGCCATAATGAAGGAGACTATGGAAGATTAAAATGACAGGTAAAGCGACAACAATACACGCACAAAACCAAAACAGCAGCTGCATGCCAAAAACGCCAACCTTAAACAATAGAGGCATATAATTGTGTAAAAAAATCACAGATTTTGGAAAAAAAGCAAAAAAAGCGAGCAAAACTGCGAAAACCACAATCACAATGAAAGCTAGAAAAAAGATGATATAATAATCTTTTCTTGAAAGTTCCAAAGATTCTTGAAAAGAAAGGGGGCTGAACTTTATTGCACAAACTGTATTTTGTCCTATGCTGACTTTCTGATTATGCCCCAAATTCTGTAATGCACCCTTTTTTAATTTCCGCCGCATCCCACACAACAATATTGTCCGTTTTATCAAAGAATAATAAAGTACCAAGATTGTCATCAGAGTAGAAAAAAGTATCATGATCTCCCCGAGAAACATGACAGTACTCCACCATACTGTAGTCAAAATTACAAAAGTACTTATAAAAGAAGCAGCCACTTATTTTCCTATTGTGTTCTGTTGAGAAATTGGTTGTCTAGCTGTTGCTGCTCTGGCAATGTATCCCACAGCTTCATCATTTCCTTCACCTCCCGTTTAGAGATAGCGTTAAAGACAAAAAAGAGTGGAAAGAACACCACAAGAACACCAAAAATCATTTGCGGCAAGAGACATAAAAAAGCCCAAACACTATTCCATCCCGCGTCACGCAAAAACACGATTGCAGGATTATTTTCAAAAGGCTGTTTCAAGATCTCCTTAATCATTTTTCGAAGATCTCCTTGTTCCATTTGTCCCAGTGCTTGAAACTGTTCTTTGGATATAACGTGAAAAAACTCCAAAGGATTCATATAGACAGTCGCGGCAAAAAGCACCAACAAGAGGATAGCCAAACACAAAATGATGACGTAATCTTTTCTTGAGAGAGCCGTCCATTTTTTGAAAACCGCACACTGATTTAACACGGGCTGTGACGCAAAAGCCGTATTTCCCTTATGGGCAGATTGGTGTTGTGATTTATCTTCGATCATACGGATATTTTCTCACTTCTAACATGCCCACTCACTCTTTGAGAACATGCAACCAGCAAAACCGGTTTATCTAGCACTCTTTTCACCATGAAACACGCGCTATAAGCCCCTTTAAGTCTATTTTTAAAATTTCTCATACGTGACAACATACAATCCCTAAACCTTACAAGCACAAATGCCATTGTATCCTCTTATCTATTACCCACACTTCAAAAGACAATGTTTCACAAAACTCAACAAGCAAAAATATTCAATCTAAGAAATATCTGATGTGTAAAGTTTACAAACAATACGCTGATTTATAACAATTTATTGTTTTTCATATTAAATGAGAACCCTAAATACCGTAGGATTGTCTTATTCCAAACCTATTCCATATTAAATCAACCCAAACCATGTCTCTTGTGCGTTACAAGCAGAAAGAGCCATATAGAGTAAAACATTAAGAAAGGATGATAAATGCCTCTAAGGAAGCGCCTCAAATGCCAAGGGCTGTCTCAACAATGAGAGCTGGCAAAATGTGTGATGCTATAGACTTTCTTCTTTACAAGCGTAAAAATGGAAGTGTGCAATAGATTTTATATTATTCAAACTTTATATGGATTTCATTGGGGACTTTATCGTTATACCCTTCATGAGCACCCTTGCAAAATGGGCAAAAGAGAGCCCTAAGACATGGCTCTTTAAAAAGCAACACAAAACAAAGTCAAACAAGCAATCGATTATCCAGTATAAAAAACGTGCGACAAACAACCTTAATCCTCATTTGAAAGCTTCTTAATCAAAAAGGCTTCATTTTAAAAATTCTTCATTAAAGATGAAATATCTCACAGCCCCTACATTTGTATAGCCCCTACATTCATCAAGGCATCTCTTATAAAAGCATCTTTTTATAAAGGCATTTTCTTCTTATAAAAACAGCCTCTTTCGATAATGCATTCCGTCCTTTAAACGACATCCCCTCGTCTTATGATGAGATCCATTAAAACGAAAAATTTTATACTCTATAAAGGATACTTATAAAGGATACACCAAACAAAATAGCGAGATCATTCACAGTTTATTTTAAGCCGATAAACGATATTTTATTTGAAAATATAGGGCATCTTATGCTATTATAATAGAATGCGGAGGTTTGCTTTTTGCCGCTCTCTGCCACTCAACAGAAGACAACATATCTCCTATAAAGGATAAAAGTATGCTTAACAGCGTGATGTATATCAAATATCTTGGGAAAGCGCCCAACAACAAAAAAATAAGAGAACCCAAATAAAAAGCTTCCAACTTAAGAAAACAATGACCTTTCAAAAGTGGAATTGAAAAATTTCCACAAAGCGCTCGTGAAAAAAGAGACAAATAATCCCATTAGAAAAAACTTCCTATTAGAAAGACGATGACATGCCCTTGAAATCCATTGTTATTTTTTCATTCACATTTGACAAAAATTTTCCTTCAATCTCTCAAGAACAGTTAAGAAATATTTAAAAAGCAAATAATCCGCTAGCAATAAAAAAATAAGCATGATAGGGGCGGAAGATAAGACTGATAGGGATAAGATAAAAAAGGTAAGAAACCACCTTAAAGATGATTTTTTCGCCCCACACCGTTGCTTTTCTTTGCATTTAAAACGCCTTTAGTATCGTTTGTTTTTTGATCTGCAACGGCTGATATTTCCCAGTATTTGCTCACTCCCCCAGTATTTTCCTCTTTTTAAGTATTTTCCCCCTCTTAAGTATTTGCTCCCCCCAATATTTGCGCCAAGTGCTTTTTACATCACTGTCCCCCATCAACAGACAGTTTCTTTTTCATTCAAATGGTTAAGTTCATGAAAATACGTAAAAAACGCGGTAGATCGAAAATAACAGGAAAGCGAGAGCCCAATAGCTGTATTTCACGTGCCCAAAATTCCAGCGAATCTGCGCTTCAATCTGCGATTGAAATGCGTGCAAAACACTTTGGTTTAAGCTTCGAAGAAGCGAAAAATCCGCTTGTCGGAACCTATATTGGGCGTCTTTGTTTGCTTGGCTATAAAGAGGCTTCATCAGGCATCAGTAAAGAGCAATATGACACGGCGCAACAATACTTGCAAATTAGAAACGACTATTTATGTGCAAAAGGTTTACCAAACGGTTATTATGATGGTTTTACACACAGCGCATCAGATGAGAAAGCAAAAAAGCAATGGGTCCAAAGAGCAACGAAACACTATGAAGCTATGCAAGAAGCGATTAAAGAAGCACAATATCTACATCGTCAACACAACTTCCATGCGGCATTACACTATCTTGTTATAGAAGATCAACCGCTGCCTAATCTTGTTGGTTCGTTGCGTATTATTCTTGATGCCCTTTATAAACATTTTGACAGTTCTACCCAAAAGAGCCTTGGCTAAAACACCCATCATTTCCTCCCCCTCACAGGATAAAGATTCTCCCCCTCCTTTTATAACATGCCTCTTTATAACCAACCAGCGCCTTTATAAAGGCCCCCTTTGGCAGGGTGCACTTGAGATCCACTGAACTTGCCCTTTCATAGAATTAACAAGCTTAAAGCGCATAACAAACAAGCTTAAAAATATCCACCACGCCCTTTAAAAAAATACTTCAACTGTCAAAGAGACTTAACCTTATACCTACCAGTGCCTCACTTAATCCATGCCTCAAAGGACAATATTCACGGCATGGGCAGGATAAATATTTGCCCCTCTTTAAAACAGCAACATTCTCCCCTCTACCCCCATTGTAACAAACCACCCTCATCATAAACTTCGCCCAATATCGCGACATCCTTAGCTCTTCAGACAATTCATTATCGTCATTTTACGTCTTTTCTTGTACAATTCTATATGGCTTTCCTGATCTTATGACGGACAAGAGCTATGGCTTTTATTTCAGCATAATCTGGGTTTCTCATTCAAGATAAATAACGATAAAATATCCACTATAAATCAATAGCTTATCATTAAAACAACCCGTTGATTTTTTGACACAATTAAAAGCATCATCCCTTAAACGAAAGAAAAAGCCCCTACCAACAATCTCCTCCCTCATCAACAACTGCACCGATAACCCTCCACACCTATCACACCACCACTAATACGACAGCCAGCACAGCCCCAATCACCCCCACAAATCGCCAACACCTAAAGCTTTGCCCCGCAACACCTTCCAACCACCGCCTTCCCAATTCCATCAATAAAATACCACGGATTTCAAAACCACAATTCTCCCTTCATCTTGTCCCCGCCTTTCTCAAAGGAGAAAATGTTTTTTGCCACATCAAAAACTTTTCCATTAAAACAATATATTTTGCTGCATAGCCAATGAATGAGCTTTTTTCTGTAGATTTTTTCCCGCGATAAAGGAGGAAAAATAATCGTTTTGCGGTTGACAGAATATGAAAAATCGTATTTAATGATGGGTGCGGCAAGGGGTTTTCTGCGTCCAGATTTCATCATAAAATTTTCGCATTATCATAGACTATTATAAGTTATTATAAACTGTTATAAAACAGTGTGTTTCGCGACAATGTTTAAAACTTTACGGTTTGAAGGTATCTTTCGTCCTTTTCTGACTGTTTTCTTTTGCATTACACAATTTGCATCACCAACAACTCTATAATTTTGAGATTTTCAAAACAAGTGGTATTCAATAAGGGCTCTCAATAGAACGCCCTAATAATCCCCCCATAAAATACCAATATCATACATCACAGCAATGATGAGCAATACACGCATAAAAATATGAAAACAGCATTATTATGCTCTCATCGCCTCACCTTTCAAGATGCAAAGGCTTGTTTTTCAAAACATTGTTTAGCCAGAATTGAAGAAGATAATATCACTTATCGATCATCAACATAGAGGCTAAGATTATGAAGCCACAAGATTCTCCCCCACCACATTCCTCACAAACCCCAGAAGGTGCAAGTGCACCTGAAGGGGCGCATGCAAATGCATCATTAGACACTCTTACTGCACATTTAGAACGGCTTAACATTGAAAAAATAAAAAACACCCCTTTTAATCGTGCAGAATTAAAAGATATTATTGCCGGTTTAGAAAAGCATAATGCCGATGGCAGTTGGATCAAAAATTATTATGATATTTTAGATCTGTACATGATGCCAGCCTTGGTCGATCAAGCAAATCGTAAATATCCAGAGATGAATCTCAAACTTACAAGCCCTCCTGACGGCTTTGCCCTTGCACTCAAAGAAACGCTCGAAAAGGGCATAAAATCTTCTAGGCTGATCGTTAACGCACAGGATAGGGGAATTCATTTTGCGGTTGTCGATCATCAAACCATTGATAATAAAACATCTTTGATCTTTTTTGAACCGACCTTACTGCGTGACACGCTTCCCGCACTACTTGCATTAAGGACGCGACAATCCATTGAACATCACCAATTTCCGAATATTCATTTTGCCATGGTAGAAATGGATATTCAACGAAGCTCCTCTGAATGTGGGATGTTCAGCTTAAGCCTTGCCAAAAAGCTTTATCTCGAAGCTCAAAAATTAGAAAGACTACACAAAGATAATATTAAGGGTGTGTTATGTGAACCAGACACGCCTTTACCTGCTGAAAAATTAGATCCATATCTTCCAGCTCGTTTATACAAACACGTGCAAGGCAGAAGACGTCTTGGGGAATATCTAAAAGCCAATCCAGAAGCAGCACAGGAGAAAGTAAACAAAAAAGGCGAAACCCTAACCGAAAGATTTGAGAGAAGCTTGGTAGCAACAGAGACAAAAACTGTTTCTGTTTCACAACACAGAAAAAGAGCTACAGAATACAAATCTCTAATGATGTAATAAGCGTTTTGGCCATAGCCATATTCCACATCCACAAAGAATAAAGCTCTGCGGTTTTACGGTAAGATATAAGTTGCTGTTAGCAAATCTTCTTTTGAGGTAAAGATGCAAACAGTAAGCAACGTGATCTCTTAAAAGATAAAAAAATACCTTACCTTTGACTCTGAAAAGCGGGGGATTTTTTCTTTCGTAACAAAATTTTTTAAAATAAAGATGATTTCATCTCTTTGTTTTTTTTAGATAAAAATCTTTCCTGCAAACATTGTTTAGCCAGAATTGAAGAAGATAATATCACCTATCGATTATCAATATGGAGGCTAATAGTATGAAGCCACAAGATTCTTCCCTCCCTCATTCCTCACAAACACCAGAAGGAGCAGGTGCAAATGCATCGTTAGACACTCTTACTGCACATTTAGAACAACCCAGTAGCGAAAAAGGCAAAAATATCCCATTCAATCGTGAAGAATTAAAAAGTATCATTGCCCGTTTAGAGGATGATATCTCAACGGGTCGTTGGTTCACAGCTGATTATGCAAGTACAGACCTTAAACTAATGCCAGCCTTGGTCGATCAGGCAAATCGTAAATATCCCGACATGCGTCTTCAATTGGCAGCGTCATCTCACGACTTTGCCCTTGCACTCAAAGAAGTCATCGAAAACGGCGTTCAATCTTCTAGATTTATTATTCACACAAAGGACAGGGGAATCCATTTTTCAGTGATTGATCATCAAACCATCGATGACAAAACCTCCGTGATATTTTTTGAACCTACAACACTCAACAATATGAAACCAGCAGTGCTGGCATTAAGAACACAATTGGCTCTTAAAGCGCATGAGTTGCCCAATTGTTCTTTTGCCATGGTAGAAATGGATATTCAGCGAAGCTCTTCTGAATGTGGAATGTTCAGCTTAGCGCTCGCTAAAAAGCTTCATACCGAATCTCAAAAATTAGAAAGACTGCATAAGGATAATGTTAAGGGTGTATTATGTGAACCAGATACACCTCTATCTCCTGAAAAGTTAGATACATATCTTCCAACCTCTTTTTACAAACACGTGCAAGGAAGAAGACGTCTTGGGGAATATCTAAAAGCCAATCCAGAAGCAGCACAGGAGAAAGTAAACAAAAAAGGCGAAACCCTAAACGAGAGGTTTGAGAGAAGCTTGGTAGCAACAGAGGGAAAAACTGTTTCCGTTTCACAACACAGAAAAAGAGCCACAGAATACAAATCTCTAATGATGTAATAAGCGTTTTGGCCATAGCCATATTCCACATCCACAAAGAATGAAGCTCTGCGGCTTTACGGTAAGGCATAAATTGCTGTTAGCAAATCTTCTTTTGAGGTAAAGATGCAAACAGTAAGCAACGTGACCTCTTAAAAGACAAAAAGATACCTTACCTTTGACTCTGAAAAGCAGGGGATTTTGTCTTTCGTAACAAAATTTTTTAAAATAAAGATGATTTCATCTCTTTGTTTTTTTTTAGATAAAAATCTTTCCTGCAAACATTGTTTAGCCAGAATTGAAGAAATAATATCATTTATCGATCATCAATATAGAGGCTAAGATTATGAAGCCACAAGATTCTTCCCTCCCTCATTCCTCACAAACACCAGAAGGAGCAGGTGCAAATGAATCTTTAGAAGACCTTATTGCACGTTTGATGCAAAGTTCCATCCAAACAGAAGAAGAACATGTTGCACCGAGTTCTGACGAATTAAAAGATATTATTACAGGCTTAGAAGATGATCTTGTCACCGGCCGTTGGATTAACGCTTATTATGAAAACACAGATATTAGATTGATGCCGGCTCTCGTAGAAAAAGCAAACAGCAAATATCCAGAAATGAATCTCAAATTGGCTCTTACAGCAGAAGAGTTTTCGCACGCCCTAAAAGAAGTCGTTGAGAGCGACGCAAAATCTGCCCGATTTATAGTAAATTCGGGAAGCAAAATCCACTTTGCCGTCCTTGATTATCAAAAAGTTGATGACAAAATCTCTTTGATTATGCTTGAACCTACAACATTTCAGAATATCACAGCTTGCAAACTAGGGATAAAAATAAATCAAACCCTTCAATGTCTTCAACTGCCTCCTTATTCTTTTACCACGGCAGAAATGGATATTCAGCGAAGCTCTTCTGAATGTGGGATGTTCAGCTTAAGCCTTGCCAAAAAGCTTCATCTTGAATCTGATAAATTAGCAAGATTGCACAAAGATAATGTTAAGGGTGTATTATGTGAACCCAACTCATCTTTATCTGCTGAAAAGTTAGATTCCTATCTTCCAACCACTTTTTATAAACATGCGCAAGGAAGAAGACGTCTAGAACAATATTTAAAAGTCCATCCGGAAGCTGAACATGAAACAGTCAACAAAAAAGGCGAAACCCTGAGGGAGAGATTTGAAAAAAACTTAAGAGAAACAGAGGGAAAAACTGTTTCCGTTTCCTCCCACCAAAAAAGGCTCACTGAATACAAATCTTTAACGATGTAAGTGAGGCTTTTTCCATATTCCTATTCATCAAAGAACGAAGAGAGGCTACTTTACGGCTAAGATTTCTCTAAGCAAACCAGCTTTTGCGCTCATAAAACAAAAATAGCCAACAACTTTCCTCTTAAAGAAAAAGCACCATTGTCCTATAAAAACCAGCCCCTCTTAAAATTGTATCAAAATTCCACAGCTCTTGTTAGCCCAAAGCTCTGTGTAACAATGAGACTATTTGGATAAGCAAAACGCTTGATACATAAAATATTTAATGCTTTCGTCTTCAGTAAAAGCATATGTCTTGTTTTTCTGAGAGTATCCACTTCGTATCTCAAACACCCCCACATCAATGCCATACGACCAAACAACCGCAATAGACCACACTTATCGTGCATCAACCCAACAGCTTCCCGCACCCCAAGAAGGCTCCATCAAAAACACCAGCCCAACTATTTACCCCTCTTTGCCAACTATTTACCCCACTGGCCAACCATTATCCCACTTGCCCAACTATTACTCCTCTTGCCCAACCATTATTCCACTTGCCCAGCCATTATCCCTCTTGGCCAACCATTCCCCCATTCCCTAAGATGTCACAACCAACCTTTTGATTTCATAAAAGTTTCACATCTCTTCTGTTTTTGAAGCGTGAAAAAATTCATTTTTAATCTGTCAACCAGCCTCACGTTAACGTGAGGCTTTATTTTATGGAGAAGCAAATGAGAAAAATATCTAAAGCAGGGCTTGCGCTCATTAAACAATGGGAAGGATTGCGTTTACAAGCCTATAAAGATGCCATCGGGGTGTGGACAATTGGCTATGGTCATACCAGCGCGGCTGGCAAACCGTTCGTTCACAAGGGCATGATCATTACTGAAAAACAAGCAGAAGAAGTTCTTTCTCAAGATTTAAGACAGTTTGAGAATACCGTTGAAAAACATGTGACGGTTTCTTTAACGGATGAACAATTCGCCGCGCTCGTATCGTTTTGCTATAATATAGGAACATCGGCTTTTTGTAATTCGACCCTGCTCAAAAAACTCAATAATGGCGAATATGAAGCCGTCCCTTCTGAGTTACAAAAGTGGACTAAAGCAGGAGGAAAACGTCTTCACGGTTTAGTGCACCGTCGTGCAGCAGAATCGGGATTATGGGCAAAAGGGGCTTATGTTTCTCCCAACTACCAAACTGTAGAAACGCAAGCTCCAATGGGATTTTTCAAAGCAGAAGCGCTTACACCGATTATTGGTTCTTTTTCTGGACTTGGGGGCTTATTGGCAGGCAATGGTCCCATCCAATGGGCATTAGCAACCATTATGGTTTTAGCCGCCTGCGTTGGCATTTTCTTTGTGGCAAAACGGTTTCGGGAGCAGCGCTTATGATGTGGTGGTTGAAAAAAAATCTGATGATAACAGGAGCGGCTCTGACCGCTTTTTTTATCGCTTTAGCAAAAGCTTTCACTCTTGGAAAGAAGGTTGAACAACAAAAGCAAATAGAAAAAACGCTAAAGTCATCAACAACACGGCTAGAGGTGGAAAATGAAATTAATCAAAAAAGTGATGCTGATGTACGCGCTGCTCTTACTCACTGGTTGCGCGATAAAAACAATCAATGAGCCTTTTTCTTGCGTTGGTTGGATGCCCATTTATTTAGACAAAAAAGATCTCAATATCATCAGTTCAAATCTCGCAAGAGATATTTTAAAGCATAACAAACAAGGGGAAGGCTTGTGTGGGTGGAAACATGGCTAGAAAAAAAACAGAAAAACAAACAGAGCTTACAGAAAAGGAAAAAGAAATCCTACAAGAAATCATCACAACGTATAAAAGTGTAAAAATGATGTCACGCTATACGAAATGGATTATATTCATCATTTTCTTATTAGCACTTGATTTTTCACGGATCGTAGATGTGCTGGGAAGTATTTTTACACAAAAATCGAATATTCAGCTCTAAAATAAATAAAAAACGTGAGACGTGTTAAATCTTTTAAATATAAAAAGCCATTCGTTATTTTTTGAAAACATGGAGATTTTATTGATGATTTTTCATGTCTCACGAGAAATTTTTACACGCCTCACAAACGTCGTGCTCTTCACAAACGCTTTCATGAAATGAATTTAAGGGCATGAAGAGAGATTTTTAACCAACGCGTAAGTCAGCAACTTTGGTAACATAAGAAAAGGATCATACCAACATACATTTTTTTAATAAACTATTGATATACAAATGATTTTATACTCTTCATAAATAACATTGCCAAGAATTTGTATTAAAAGACATTTCTTTTAAAGAAGCGCATAAACAAGCAATGTAATGGTAGCCTTACATAAAGCCTCTCATCTTTACGTTGAATAAAAAAGCAAGCCGGCTCCTCCCACCCTCTCAATGCCCTGCCTCCCAATACCCTGCCTCCCAATGCCCTGCCTCCCAATGCCCTGCCTCCCAATACCCTGCCTCCCAATGCCCTGCCTCCCAATGCCCTGCCTCCCAATACCCTGCCTCCCAATACCCTGCCTCCCAATGCCCTGCCTCCCAATACCCTGCCTCCCAATACCCTGCCTCCCAATTTCCCCCTCCCAATTCCCTGCCTCTCAATTCCCTGCCTCTCAATTTCCACCCTCTCAATTCCCTTATGTTCTATGCATAAAGGTCAAGTTGAAGAGAATATATGGAAAATCCTTGGCTCGAAAATATGAAAAGAAGGCATGAGGCTACAACAGAATTTCGCGTGCCTTTATCATCAGAAGCATTAAAAATTCTAAAACAAGCACGCCTACTGTCTTGTCATGATTTTTTTCGGCTACCTGTCATGGTCCCCTTAGTTCAAAAATTGCTCCCCACTCAAGAATTTTCTGTCACAATATAGGCAACAAACAGAACTTGAGTATAACAACATGGGTTTGGCTCCAGTTTAGGTGATGAGCTTACCGAAGAAAAGATGAGAGCAAGGCGAAAAATTAGCTTTTGTCTTTAAGCTTCTGAAATGGGGCAGTCTCCCCATTTCAGAGATCAACGAAACAGAGAGATGCTTATTCTCCTATGCAAAAGCTTGAAATACCAGCATCTTATTCATAAAAAACAAACCAGCCCCATCATGCTCTTTTCAACTCTGTCTTTCCAACGCTCAATAGGTACTAACTCTTAACTACTGACTCTTTTTAACTACTGACTTTTAATGATTGCGTTGGTTCATAAAAACCGTAGTGACCTCTCACCTTATGAAGCACAAACACAGGATTTTTTAACGATGCATGCATAAACCTGAAATGAAAAAACAGAACTGTATTATGAATAAATGATTATAAATCAAATAGTTATATTTTTATTAGCACAATATTTTCAAAGGAAACCACGATCCCCGCACAATAGAAACATTTCATAAAAACAAGAGAAAAAACTATGGATTAAGAGTGAAATTCATTCACAATAACGGTAGATCAACCAGAGGAGAATAGAACGATAAAGAAACTATCATAAAAGGAAAAACTGTATGAAACGTGAAAAAGCATAAAAAAACGGGCACAGAAGACCCGTTTCTTTATTACGTCTATGGAATAAGAGCTTAGAAATCCATTCCGCCCATTCCACCCATTCCGCCAGCAGGCATCGGAGGCATTGGTGTA
>NZ_JBHIRU010000013.1:0-19060 GCF_042197425.1 Bartonella sp. AA126HLJHH | reverse complement strand
GCAATTGAAGCCGCATTCTGAAGAGCAGAGCGCACAACTTTCACAGGATCAACAATTCCCAAAGCAATCAAATCACCAAATTCACCGGTTGAAAAACATGAAAAGCATAAAAAAAACGGGCACAGAAGACCCGTTTCTTTATTACTTCTATGGAATAAGAGCTTAGAAATCCATTCCGCCCATTCCACCCATTCCGCCAGCAGGCATCGGAGGCATTGGTGTATCTTTCTTTGGAACTTCAGCAACCATTGCTTCTGTTGTGATCAGAAGGCTCGCAATTGAAGCCGCATTCTGAAGAGCAGAGCGCACAACTTTCACAGGATCAACAATTCCCAAAGCAATCAAATCACCGAATTCACCAGTTGCGGTATTGTAACCATAAGTGTCAGCATTATTTTCCAGCACTTTGCCCACAATAATAGCGGCTTCTTCACCAGCATTGCTTGCAATCTGGCGCGCTGGTGCTTGTAGAGCACGACGAACGATACTAATACCAGCTTCTTGGTCAGGATTACTTCCCTTAACGGTCAACGCATTTGCTGCACGCAACAATGCGGTACCACCACCAGCAACAATACCTTCTTCAACAGCAGCACGTGTTGCATTCAAAGCATCATCAACACGGTCTTTCTTTTCTTTCACTTCAACTTCTGTTGCACCACCCACACGGATAACAGCAACACCACCAGCGAGTTTAGCAAGTCTTTCTTGCAATTTTTCACGGTCATAGTCAGAAGTTGTTTCTTCAATCTGAGCCTTGATTTGATTGACGCGAGCAGTAATTTCGCTCTTTTGTCCAGCACCATCAATAATGGTGGTGTTTTCTTTAGAAATATTCACTTTCTTTGCACGTCCAAGCATATCCAAAGTGACATTTTCAAGTTTAATGCCCACATCTTCAGAAATAACCTGTCCGGATGTCAAGATAGCGATATCCTCTAACATTGCTTTACGACGGTCACCAAATCCAGGAGCTTTTACAGCAGCAATTTTCAAACCACCACGCAATTTGTTGACAACGAGCGTTGCCAAAGCTTCACCTTCCACATCTTCAGCGATAATGAGAAGTGGTTTTCCAGACTGAACAACAGCTTCAAGCACAGGAAGAAGAGATTGCAAATTAGACAATTTCTTTTCGTGAATGAGAATGTAAGGATCATCAAGATCAGCGACCATTTTCTCAGCATTTGTTACAAAATAAGGGGAAAGATACCCACGGTCAAATTGCATTCCTTCAACGACTTCTAATTCCGTTTCAGCGGTTTTAGCTTCTTCAACGGTAATGACGCCTTCATTGCCCACTTTTTCCATAGCATCAGCGATCATTTTACCGATTTCAGCAGCGCCATTAGCGGAAATTGTTCCCACCTGTGCAATTTCTGCTGAAGTTTGAATTTTTTTTGCTTTTTTGAAGAGGTTTGCCACCACTTCTTCAACAGCAGCATCAATCCCACGTTTAAGATCCATTGGGTTCATGCCCGCAGCAACAGCTTTAACACCTTCTTGCACAATAGCTTGTCCTAAAACAGTTGCTGTTGTTGTTCCATCACCAGCGATATCATTGGTTTTAGAAGCAACTTCGCGCAACATTTGTGCACCCATATTTTCGAACTTATCTTCCAGTTCGATTTCCTTTGCAACGGATACACCATCTTTTGTGATACGAGGCGCACCGAATGATTTATCAATCACCACATTGCGACCTTTAGGGCCGAGTGTCACCTTAACAGCATTAGCAAGGATGTCGACACCGCGCAACAAACGCTCACGCGCTTCACGGCCAAATTTGACTTCTTTAGCAGCCATTTAATTTCTCCTTGGAGTTTTCTCAAAATAGTACACAATGAAAAACTAAGTGCTTCAATTAGCCCATAATTCCCATAATGTCAGATTCTTTCATGATGAGGAGGTCTTCCCCATTAATCTTGACTTCAGTTCCAGACCATTTTCCAAACAAAATACGGTCTCCTGTTTTGACTTCTAAAGGCACGCGCTTTCCGTTATCATCGAGAGCGCCATTGCCAACAGCAATCACTTCGCCTTCTTGGGGTTTTTCTTTTGCTGTATCAGGGATGATAATCCCACCAGCCGTTTTATTTTCAGATTCAACCCGACGGACAACGACACGGTCGTGAAGTGGGCGGAATTGTATATTAGCCATGTTTTAAATCCTTAAAACTGAACATAATTGAATTAATCTTAAAAGTTCTTACTAGCACTCTCAAATTACGAGTGCTAGCATGTGTTAGATATAAAATCGGCATCTCTCAATGTCAAGAATAGCCATAAAAATAATTTCTCTAAATGAAGCTTCAAAGTCTTGCCTCTTATTGCACTTTCGCGTTATCTATCTTTTTTGAGAACCCGTGAACAAAAAAGGATCTTATCATGGTTGAAACACGTCAGGAAACGGATAGCTTTGGAACGATTTCGGTACGTCAAGATCGTTATTGGGGCGCACAAACTGAACGTTCTCTGCATAATTTTAATATTGGCAGTGAAAAGCAGCCTCTTGCCATCATCTATGCCTTAGTCCTTGTCAAAAAAGCAGCAGCGATTGTAAATATGGGCAAAGGAAAACTACCAGAAAATATTGGAAAAGCAATTATTGCCGCCGCTGATGAAGTGCTTGCTGGCGATTTTGATACGCATTTTCCACTGTCCGTCTGGCAAACAGGTTCTGGCACACAAAGCAATATGAATGTCAATGAAGTCATTGCTAATCGTGCTAGTAAGATTTTGGGAGGAAAACTTGGAAGCAAAAAACCAGTTCATCCCAATGACCATGTCAACATGAGCCAATCATCGAACGATTCCTTTCCCACGGCGCTTCACATTGCCACCACGTTGCAAACACGCCAACACTTACTGCCAATCCTTGAAGCTCTTATTGCGACATTAAAACAAAAAGAGCAAGAATTTGCAGATATCATTAAAATCGGCCGCACCCATACGCAAGATGCAACCCCTTTAACCTTAGGGCAAGAATTTTCAGGCTATCGTGCCGCATTAGAAGCCAATTTTCAGCGTATTGAAAATGCTCTAACCGATGTCCAAATGCTTGCTCAAGGTGGTACGGCTGTTGGCACAGGGCTGAATGCGCCAAAAGGTTTTGACGTTGCTTTTGCGCAAACAGTGAGCACTCTCACAGAAATAACGTTCCAAACTGCCAGCAATAAATTTGAAGCACTTGCCCATCATGGCGCCCTTGCGCATTTCCACGGGAGCTTGAATGCTCTCGCTGCTGATCTGTTTAAAATTGCCAATGACATTCGGTTTTTAGGCTCTGGTCCACGTTCCGGTTTAGGGGAACTCAGTCTTCCTGAAAATGAACCCGGATCTTCTATTATGCCCGGCAAAGTCAACCCCACGCAATGTGAAGCCTTAACCATGGTCGCATGCCAAGTTTTTGGTAATCACACCAGCGTAACCTTTGCCGCAAGCCAAGGACATTTTGAACTCAACGTTTATAAACCTGTTATTGGCTATAACGTTTTACAATCAATTACCCTTCTTGGTGATTGCATGCGTTCTTTTGATATGCATTGCATTCAAGGATTACGGGCCAATCGTGTTCATATTCACTCACTCATGGAGCGCTCACTCATGTTAGTCACAGCTCTTGCACCAGAAATTGGCTATGAAAAAGCTGCTGAAATTGCCAAAGCAGCGCATAAAAATGATACAACTTTGCGCACCGAAGCATTAAAAGCAGGTGTTTTTGTAGAGGATTATGACCGATTAGTTGATCCTAAAAAGATGATTGCTCCCCAATAAACAACCCACTAAAAAAGATGCAAACATCTTAAAACAAATCTTTCTGTCAAAAGATCGGGGTGTTTACACCCCGATGATGACCTATAACAATTACCCACAGCGTTCATTTTAGGCTCTGAGCCGCATTTATACTATGGGTGTTTTTGTTGCTTATATTGTACTTAAAAGGCACAACGGTTTTGGAAAGGCATGGATAGTCATAGCTCAACACCCAATGGCTATACTGGCAGAAAGTGATTTAAATGGATATGACCTTAAGGTGTTTTTCATTCTAGCTTCGCGTTTTGATTTTGAAAATCTATTAGCTATCAACCAAACAGAATGAGCTCAAAAAAATCGGTATTATCGGTATTAATAGACATAATTTCAATCGAAGTATAAAAAGATTAATGAATTCATCGTAGTTACGCTTTACAATGTTATCATTATTGATAACATTGGGTAGATAACTCTTATCTCAATGAGATAATGTGTTTATTTATAATGATAATCTAGCGTTATCCATATTGAATGAGAATCCTAAAGACCGTAAGATTTTCTCATTTTAAATCTGTCCCATGTTGCATCAATCAAAATCATTGACTTGCACATCACAAACGCAATGAATGTGTGAATAGAAATTGTATCCGATAAGGACTACAAACGGCTCTAATGAACCACCTCAAGTGCCAAGGACTGTCACAACGGACAAAGGGGCCTCTGTCACAACATTGTGGAGAGGACTGTCACAACACCCCACGAACTGGCAAATATAGTAATGGTACCGGCGTGCTCCTTTATGAAGCGTAAAAGAGATGCTCAATAGATTTATTATTATACCATTCACAATCGCTGTCATGAAATGGGTTTAGGAACATTGAAAAATGTCTCTTTTATGAAGCGTGAAGATGGGGGTGCTCAATAGAGGAACAGCTGTTGGAACAAAATTCAATGCACCGAAAGGTTTTGACCTTTGCTGAAACAATCAGCTCTCTAACGGGGATATCCTTGACAGCTCGCAAGAAATTGGAGGCATTTGCCCATTATGGCGCCCTCACCCATTTCCACAAAAACCTGAATGCACGCGCTAATCTCTTTAAAATAGCCAACGACTTTCAGTTTTTAGGCTCTCATCCACGTTCTGGCTTTAAGTGAACGGAACGGAGAGTTTATCCGTTTTACATGGCGCATAAGAAACCTCATGAGACTTGAGATTCTCGCACTTTACTCCTTCTGATTCTTCGTATTCCATTCAATCAATCAAAACTATTCGCTTGGATTATCATAAGCAAAAGTGGCATATAGATAAAAAAGAAATAAAGTCGCCCATCCCCTCGAGTGCTCAAAAGGCTACCGCAATACAAAGCTATGCAATATCAGAAACGAGCAAAGAATATGATGGTGCCAATATGCATTTTTTACGATCAATTGAATATGTAAGCACATTGATGTCAATCATAATGGATAATACATTTAATAACAAAAAGTGTTTTAATATGTATAAAATAATGTTTTTTTAATAAGTAAAAAGCTTATTTACTATACTAAAATTTTTTCTAAAACACAGAGAACACTGAAGGCGTATAAAAAAATCCTGAAAAATCAATATAAACCCAGCATAATAGCATGAAAACAAGTTTTAAGAACGCTTAAATATGGATAATTATAGAGTTTTTGAGTGTTTTAGTTTTCATAATGATATTAAGTATAGATTTTTTTAACCAATTTGTATATAATACGATTTGTATCTGAAATAAATTGGGGACGTTTTTATGAAAACAAAATGTTTAGTTGCACTATCTATTTTCACCTTCATTACCGCTTCAACAGCGCAAGCAGCAGATACGGTAATCTTTAAGCAATCAGAACCGAAGGTTTCATTGCAAGATGTTTCATCGTCACGTATTTCACCGGTTACTGTTTCTGCGCCTTTTTCTTGGTCTGGTTTTTATTTTGGAGGACAAATTGGATATTTTTCCAATAAAAATACTCTAAATTACGCACAAGAAGCCAGGGACGGAAAATGGGCTTTGGTTGATAGAGATTTATCACCGAAACTATCAGGATTGAGAGCAGGTTTGTATGCAGGTTCTAATATTGATCTGGGAGATCTTGTTTTCAGTTTTGATACCGACATGGTCTGGTCTGGGAGGAAAAGCACCCAAACAGACAATGGAAAGAAAATTCTAGATGAATCAAACTCCATTAACATTGCCTTTAAAAAAGCTGGGATTCCTATCATAAAACCTGCAGCTCAGGGTGAAACGATATCCAACTATGGTGACATTATTGTTAGCAGTGTAACATTGAAAGAAACGTGGTCTGGTGCCACGCGCGCGCGTATAGGTTTTGCTTCCCATCGTCTTATGCCTTATATTGCAGGGGGTATAGCCTATAGACAGATGCAATATATCATGTCACTTTTATCAAAATCGCAAGAAGATTCGACAATTTTTGCTTCTGGCAATGTGTTAGATGAGACAAAAACAATGTTTGGTTACACTGTTGGTGGTGGTTTTGATCTTGCAATGACAGATAATATCATTATGCGGACAGAATATCGTTATTCAGATTTTTTTAAAAAGAAATTTGCAAACGATAACCTTAAAATCTCTTCTCAAACGCATGATGTTCGCTTTGGTATCGCTTATAAATTCTAAGTTTTTTTAGAAAAATTGAACGATTAAAAAACCCTGTAAAAAACGGGGTTTTTTAATGCCCCTTTCCCCCTAAAAAGACGTAGCTTCTAAAAACCTGTACTAAACTGTAAACAAATAGTCACGAAACAATAAAGCCTCTCCCTCTCTTAAAGCAAGCTCCTATCCTCTCAGCCTTTCATGTAATGCCTTTGGAATATAAAGCTTTACCATCATACCACTGGGCGCCATCGTAAAATAAATGAGAGCCGTTATTTAAGAGATATTTCTTTAAAATAAATATAGATATTGTGCATCAATTGCAGTTTTATAAGATGATGTTGACTTGGCCTCCCCGCTCTTAAAGGATAAAGATTCTAAACACCCATTTTTAAACACCATGTCCGTTTATAAAAGCACAAAAACCCTTGGAGACTCTTGGGGGATATTGGGCGGGCTTCTTTGGGCTCCTCCTCATGGAATGCCCTTAAATCTCAAGCAAGACAAACACTGAAGAATATCCAACACACACCGAAAAAAATACTGTAACGTTTCAAGGAAGTATGCCCTATATGACCACACTTCAAACGACAGTATTTTACCGCTATTGTATGCCAGAGTGGAGAGAGGATATTGCGGTTCTCTGTTTATGTAATTTCTATAACGGGGAGACAGCTTCATTTAGGGAGCACATGAAGTTGTCAAGGTAAAAACCAATTTCCAATCTTACCATTTCCCTCTGCTTTACGACTTTCAAAAGCCTCTAAAGCACTATTTTTTAAGCCTCTAAAGCTCCTGTCTTTTAAAGAGTGGAGATTACACATTGCCCCATGCTTTTGTTTCTCACATATCTTTTTGGCGATCACGCCCCTCATGTCATACGACAACGCTTCAAACCAAACACACTCAAATCCAAGACACTTGGATTGCCAATTCACATGCGTGTTTTAAAGAAACAGCTCTCAAAACCCTCAAGCCCATTTTGCGACAGCACCCACAGGAATATAAAATCTATAGAGCACCATCTCTACACTTCATAAAAATGCAAGCTGGCACCATCCATCATATACTTTACCTCCAATGATGCCCTTGAAACGGTTCATAAGAGGCATTTTTATTCATTTTTTGTAAAATTTCACTCCACGCGAGCTCATCTAGCTTGTAACGCACGAGCGACATGATTTTGGTTGATTTACTATAAGCAGACTTGAAATGAGAGAATCCTACGGTATTCGAGGTTTTTCATTCAACATACAAAACATTGAATACGGTCTATAAATCCCACGTTTTATAACCCCCATGTTTTATAAAACAACGTGATGCGCCATAACAGGATAAAGGAAAATATTTATGAAGTGGTGCGGGTGGTCGGACTCGAACCGACACTCCTCTCGGAACCAGATTTTGAGTCTGGCGCGTCTACCAGTTCCACCACACCCGCACACTGCTATAAAAGACAGGACTATAAAAGACAGACTTGTCGATTATTCCTTTGCACTATATGAAGAAGAACAGATTCGTCAACAGAAGACTTCTCATTTTTTAAGAATTCATATCATTTTCTTATCTATTTTATGAAATACTTTCTTTATTGGATTTCTCTACCGGATTTATAGCAATCTCATTTGTAAAGTCTTTACCTCTTAAACTTATAAAAGCCTCATGATATTAAACAAATTAAAGCTTTGGACGATTTCTTTAGCAAATCGGCGTACAGCACCACACTGGCTTGGTTTCATTGCCTTTATTGAAAGTTCTGTTTTTCCAATTCCCATAGATGTTTTATATATTCCGATGCTTCTTATCCATCAAAAGCGGGTTTATCGCTATGCTTTGATTGCGACAATCTGTTCTGTATTAGGAGGCATTGCCGGTTGGTTTATCGGACATTTTGCCTATGATACCCTTGCCAAACCCATTTTAGAAATTTATGGTAAGGTTGAAAGTTTTGAATCACTGAAAAATAGTGCAACCCTGCAATTTCTCATCATTTTACTGATAACATCAGGTTTTTTTCATCTTCCCCCCATCAAGATTGTCACAATTTTGGCCGGTGTTATGAGTGTGCGTCTTGAATTTTTCATTCTTATTTGTATTTTTTCCAGAGGCGCTCGTTTTTATCTTCTCGCGTGGCTGATTAAACATTTTGGGCAAAAAGCAATGAATTTTCTAGTACAGCATTTTAAATGGATTGTTCTCATTGGTTGTGTTAGCCTCCTTTTAATTTATGGGATTTTCATAGCTTTTTTAAACAGGAAGCTTTTATAAGGAACAGACTTAATGGCATGCGTTTTGTCTTCTCACCCACTTTTACACAAACACCTTCATCTTGAACCCAGCAGAAAAGAACAAAGTTTATGGGCTTTTTTTCTCGCTTTTTGCTTGTCTGCCACAATAGGGATTGCCCTTGGTTTTGAATATTTCGGAGGATATCTTCCTTGCGATTTATGTCTCATAGAGCGTTTTCCTTATTATGGAGCCATACCATTTTTGCTCTTAGCAGGTTTTGGGGCATGTTTTTTTCGCATAACTGCTTGGATACAACTTTTATTTTTGTGTGTTTTTGTCTTAATGTGCATCAGCCTTGTTTTAGCCGTTTATCATGCGGGTGTTGAATATGGCTTTTGGGCAGCTCCCCTCAGTTGTGGTTTAAGCGCAGTCAGAAAAACCTCAGACATTAACCAGCTGCTTAACCAATTAAACAACATTCATCCTCCTTCTTGTTCTGAAGCATCCGCACGCTTTCTTTTTCTCTCATTTGCCGGTTGGAATGTCGTCTCAAGCCTATTTTTCTCCCTTATAAGCCTCTATATTACTTCAAAAGGGCTCCTTTCAGTCCATAAAAAACTCTAACCATAAAATAGAAACGAAACCGCGTGCACTCGTTCTCTCCAATCGCTTTCCCCTACCAACAACCCTCCAGTCACCAATCCCCACCCAGAACCACCCACCGCCAAACCAACCCACCCACACCAACGAGTCACCAACATCCCTCCTCTAGCGTTGTACTCAAAAGACAAAAATAAGCAGATACATCCATTTTATGGTTTCACCTCTCTGTACTTATAAGCAACATTTTGATAAAAACTCGTGATAGAAAAGCCGTAAAATAATAAGTGAGGGGACCAATAAATATAAATGGTCTGCTATGGCTGAAGATAAGAACACAGAGCCTTCTACCCTATCACCTATTTCCTTAGATATAACCAAACTTGAAGAACCATGTGTTATGATGGAACATGATCATAATGCATGGCGTGAGCATATAAAAGAAAGGGATTTAAATGCGCCTTACGAAAAACCACCTCATATAAAACCACGAATCAAATCGGCACCACGCATCAGGCAAGTTTTTTGGTGCGATTTTCCTCATGATTCGATACTCCCTGAATTTTGGAAAAAGCGGCCTGTTTTAGTGCTTTCTAAGAATGCAAAATTATATGGAAATGTGACAGTTTTACCTTTTTCAACGAAATCACAACCCAATAATCCCGCTGCGTATCCAATACAATCTCCCATAGAGAATAAAAAAGCATGGATTATCTGCAATTATGTCACAACAGTTTCTGTAAGTCGTTTAAGTTGCTCACGTACCGTTCCAAGATTATCCTGCGAAGATTTTCATAAAGTTGTAGCTCTGATGCTTAAATATTTACCGCATTTACACTATTGACTTTTGAGAAAAATAAGTGTATCTATATCACCATACACGGCATCAGTAATGGTGGCCGCTTCCCCGCAAGGGGAGATAGGAACGAAGGAGTGGGAAACCGCTCCTTTCGTCATTTTTGGTATTTTTTTGAAAACTGCCATTTTTTGCAACCTTCCCTAGAACATATCCAACATTCATTCTCCACCGTTGTTGTTTTGAAATATTTGCGATTTTGGGTAAGCAGAAGACAATATCCACACCTTGGATCCGGTAAAGTTTCCCACGGAGATTACCGAGATGTTGTACATACTTATCATTTCATTGCACAAAAAATCGTTCTGCCGTTGCTTAAACTTTATATGATTTTCCGCAATGGGAATATCTTTCCAAGATTGAAAAAAATTTCATAATTTGGCATAACAAACAATCCCTTGTTCTTCGCGCTCTTGAAGTGTTCAATCGCTCAATTTACCAAAAGATATTCGACCTCACAACTTGTTTATTTACGTCCCTCAATACGGATGAAGCGGATGAAAAAGCCAGCATTTTTGAAAAGAAAAAAATAGTAAAGAGCATTTAATGATTCAAACGCTTTAAGACTACACAGAATACTCCATTCATCTTTGAACGCATCTGTTTCTGTTAAAGAGAGCTAATAATGCTTATATAATCTGAATAATATTAGTTTACTTACCATATGATAACCGATTGATAACGATAACGCTAAACACAGAACTTACATCACCACACCTCAAAATAGTATTTTTACGAGATAACAAAGAAAATTCTGTAGTAAAACAGAAATCAACACCCAACCGATTTCTATCTCTTCACCAATAACAATTGTTTATTGCCCTAACCGCATTATTTCACCTGTCACACGACCCAACATAGCTTTTACAGATAGATTTTCTTCCCCTTTTCCGAGAAACGATCTATGCTATTTTGGGATTTACTGCTAAATTGCGTATGCTTGCACTTTGAATACCTTTCTCTCACCATATAAAAGGTAGATAAAAAAATAATTTCGTTTATCAGCTTTATTTTAAAGACATACCTATTTTTTACAGGATACGTTTTCCTTTCTATCAGCCCTATCGCATTTAATACACTTGTCGTTTCTAAACATGAACAACCAAGCATCACAATGGAACAATAGACACCCATCACTTTCATGGGCACTTGCATTGACAAGAGATAAACAAGAGCATTGATCACCACACACGGAGCAAAAATCTATAGCGACTACGCCATAGACTTTCGCCACGCACGGGTTATTCTTAAAGCATATTTATGATGAGATAATCATTTATGACATTCTTTTTGTTACACCACAGAACGGGTTTTGCTAACCAGTTTTATTATTGTGCAAATTTTTCAAGAGAAATCCTCACTCGCTCATAGATGACAAGATTTCTTTATGGAGAGAACGTATGGCGCTCAGTTTTGACCTTTTCCATAACAAGGATAAGTTCAAACTTTAACCAACACGACAATACACCTACTCTAAACGATTTATGTACCACCTCATCCGCAACACATTGCCAAATATCCGTACATTTCCTCGAAAAATTTTCACACTTTTACGCATAGTAAAAAAAAGATTAACTTTAATCATGTTGCACTCCATTTTAATTGATTTGGATTTTAAAAATGACCAAAAAAATCAAACAAAAATAGAGAGGTAAGTTACGAAAACTACAGGGTAAATTTTACTGCCGCAAAATGTCTATTTTCCCCCGCCTGAACAGTCAGAGGAACACTATAAAAATTATTTTCATTGAAAAACAATTACTTATAATCTAGGGAAGAAAAGTAAAAATCTCCCCCAGAAAAAGAGATTACCTTCAAAATTATCAAAAAAAGCAGCACAATTTTAGTGATCTTTTTATTTTTTTTCTTTTGATCAAAGAGAGCTGGCAGGTGTCTTAGGAGCCCCTCCGGTAGGTTCCCAATTCGCAACAGCCGCTAATTCCTCAATGAGCTTCTCTCTTGGTAAATTATTATCATCCACCAACTTGTACTGAACGGCATTATCACTAAGCCACTTTATAAGCGTTCCTTTAACAGTTTTACCACCCTCAGCCTCACTCACCGCTTCCCATGCTGCAACAATAGCAGCAAGCTTTGGAGCATAACGTGGATGCGTTGGATCTTGAAACGCATATTTTTGATCCTTAGTCTCAGCAAAATTATCCTCAGGGAAAAAAAACGCAGGACGCAGACCACGCGACGAAAGCCATTCTTTTAAATCATCAACGCGAACATATGAGGAATCTGCATCTATAAAATCCGAAAAATTATAGTACGACCATTCTATCTCTAATCGATTGCTTTTTCCCGCTTGAACGATAGCATGATAGGCTGCACGGAAATTAGCAGTTTTCTCTGATGATACGGAAAGGTTATCTTCGTAAATATCACTTTTTTCTGGTTCTAATTTGTTGACAAACAAATACTTTCCTGGATTTAATCCAACTATTAAAAGCGCTGCCTGCAGTATTGTTAGTTTTTCAGAAAGCCGCCAAAATTTCAAACCATCACTATTTTCCATATATGCTCCCTTTTTTTCTGCACAATTTCGCTCTTTTTTAAAAACATCAAAAACGTTTGTTAACGCGTAGAGATTATGCACTTTTCACATTTCAACTCATCCCATACTTTAAATAAAAACACAGCACCCACACTCCTCCTTGTGATACACAAGAAAATGATTTGAATTGATTTAAGATAAGAAGTTTTGAAGTGAGAGAATTTTACTGAATTTTGGGCTTTCATGCAAGATATCAGGCAAGTTACAAGGCGATAAATGCCCCTTCATAAAGCATAAATTTTTATGCGTGATCAAACAGTTTGATATGATAATATCTCTCTCATTTATGCACCCCCACCCTTAAACCTGCCCCTGCAATCACAGCACAAAAGATAATTCGTTACACGCTAACAAATCCACCTAAATGCAAAAGCTGTAACAACGCTAAAATGCGCGTAAATATCATAAGAATACTGTCTTACACCTCCACAAGCAGAATGAGTGGCGTAAAAACTGTACAATAAAATGCCATGCCTATAATGAACCGTGCTAAAGACTGTCGCAACACTGGGAGCTAAGGTGTATGATGATGCCGGCTTGCTCTTTTACGAAGCGTAAAGATTAAGAAGACTCAATGGAGTTTATATTATTTCATGGACATTTTGCTGCTCTACCCTTCTATACTCTTCACGGGGCCCCCACGCGAAATGGGCTTTTATCCCTTGAATAAAGATCTCCTTTAAAAGAATCATTTCAAATTCTAAGAGCTGTTACAGTCTTTTGAACGCATAAAATGAATGATGATGCTAGCTTATTCCTTTCCTATATTCTCGAACATCAATACATTGAAATGCTCCATTCAAACGCCCCTTTAGCAAAATAAAGCACATTGTCTCTTAAATTTTTTCACGTAATCATTTCTTTCATGCGCCCCTGTCGTCTCCATTTGATAAATCTCCTTGTACTTTCTCAGCATCCCAGCACCTTTTTTCTCAGTGCAACCTTTTTGCAATTTTTCAGTTTTGAACTTTTAGATTGACTTTCGGTTTATTTTTCTTATGTTTTAGAATTATTCTAAAGTGCAAAGGAACAGAAAATGTTGAAATTGTTTTTTTCATTTGTACAACGTAAAGCTCTGTCCTTTCGTTCAGCACAAAACGTGATACTTAAAGCGCTCAAATTAAAAGAGCAACATGCGGCGCTCTATTTAAAATATGCAAAAGCTCTAGCACCTTATTCCTCTAAGGAAGCCGCGGTTTTTACCGCCATGGGGCTTCAAGAGCTTAAAAATTATAAGCAACTTTTGTGCCTTTCTTGCCATAATCGTGCAAACACTATCGGTTCATTATGTGACAAAACTTCTCTTGTGAAAGGCAAAAGCCGCCATCCCTCCCAAAAAACAACAGCGGCAAATCACACCATAAAAAAACCCTCGAAAACGCAAAGACAAACACTTTTGACTTGGATTCAACCAGGTCTTGCAGGGTTAATGGATGGCTCTGTCTCTACCCTTGCCCCCATTTTTGCCGCAGCTTTTGCCACGGGAGACACGCATCAAACTTTTTTGATAGGGCTCTCAGCTTCAATTGGTGCAGGGCTTTCAATGGGTTTCACAGAAGCAGCCCATGATGACGGAAAATTATCAGGGCGTGGTTCGCCATTAAAAAGAGGTCTTGCCAGCGGCATTATGACAACATTAGGAGGACTAGGTCATACTCTTCCCTATTTGATCAACTCTTTTTATGTAGCGACAATTATTGCTTTTATCATTGTTTTTTTCGAACTAGGCGCCATCGTCTGGATTCAGAACAAATACATGTCCACTCCCTTTTGGCGCGCCTCTTTACAGGTCATCATTGGGGGAGCTCTGGTTTTTGCCACGGGTATTCTTATCGGTAGTATCTAAAAAATCTTATCTGTAACCACAATTTAGATCTCAAATAAGCGCATGCCCCTAGGCATAAGCCATCCTTGATGATGCCATTATTGAAAAATGCCATTGATAATGTTAGGTGGTGTTGTGGAATATTTTAGGTCAGTAAGAGATGATAAGCAAGCTCTGGGGACAACCTATATCCACACACCTTTATCGACTTGGTTTTATAGATATCTTTTGTTAAAGTATCATTTTCTTCTAGACCTCATATTTTGGAAATGCCTCGATCATGTCGCACACTGAAACCAACGCCTCTCTAAACAATCATCCTGTCTCTTCTCAATCTTCACATGCCCAGACTTTATTTGTTCAGCGTCTTGCACACGGACAAGGTTTAGAACTTCCTTGCTACGCGACAGCGGGTTCTGCGGGTCTTGATCTACGGGCAGCAATTGGAGAAGAAGAAACGCTTGTTCTTGCCCCTGGGCAGCGGGCGCTTATTCCAACAGGTCTCATTTTTCATTTATCTCTTGGGTTTGAAGCACAAATACGTCCACGCTCTGGCTTAGCCTTAAAACACGGCATCACATGCCTCAACACTCCAGGAACGATTGATAGTGACTACCGTGGTGAAGTCAAAGTCCTTCTTATCAATTTAGGACAAGAAGACTTTTCCATCCAACGAGGCATGCGCATTGCCCAAACAGTCATCGCTCCCGTATCCCAAGTCAATGTTTGCGCCATTGAACCAGAGCAAAGTACCCAAAACCATAACGAGAGCCGTGGAACAGGAGGTTTTGGTTCAACGGGACACACTTAAGAAGCTCTGAAAAAATCGCTATCCTTAAAATAACACACACACTTATTCCAACCACTCTTTCACTTAAAACCCCTTGGGCTTTTAAAGTACACAAGGAGTGCGCATTTGCTTTTAAAGTTTTTTCACTAAACGCCCCTCTAAACAAGTATCCTTACTCTTCTCCTGTCTCTTCTCGATCTTCACATCCCCTGACTTTATCCGTTCAGTGTCTTGCACTTGGGACAAGATTTAGAACTTCCTCACTACACAACGGCTGGTTCTGCTGGTCTTGGATTTACAAGCAGCAATTGGTAAAGAAGAAACACTGGTTCTTGCCCCTGAGCAGCGGACACTTATTCCAACAGGTCTCAATTTTTCATTTATCACGTGGGGCTTGTGAAGCACGCATCCGTCCACGCTCTGGCTTAGCCTTAAAACACGGGCATTACATGCCTCAACACTCCAAGAACGATTGAGTGTGACTATCCGGAAGTGAAGTCAAACTCCTTCTTATCAATTTAGGCCAAGAAGACTTTTCCATTTAAACGGGGCATGCGCGCCATTGCCCAAACAGTCATCGCCCCTGTATCCCAAGTTAATGTTTGCGCCATTGAACCAGAGCAAAATACCCAAAGCCATAACGAGAGCCGTGGAACAGGAGGTTTTGGTTCAACGGGACACACTTAAGAAGCTCTGAAAAATCGCTACTCTCAAAATAACACATACCCAACCACTCTTTCACTGGAAATTCTTTGAGCTTTTAAAGTGCACAAGGAGTGCGCATTTGCTTTCAAAGTTTTTTCACTAAACGCACCTCTAAACAAGCATCTCTCAATTACGTCTCGTGCACTATACAAAACTTCATTATCACCAGATACCCCTCCCCCATAACAAAAACATTGGCACTAACCATTGAGCGTTCACACACTGCTTGTAATGTCGACAATCTATACATCATATTGATTTATAATAATAATGAATTGTCTTTCAACTTAAATGAGAAATCTCAATACTGTAAGATTGTTTTATGGCAAGCCTATTTTATTAAATCAATCAAAAGCATGTTTCTCACATTCCAAACGTGGCTAGCATGCAGATAAAAACTGGAAAAATGCCTATAATGAATACGTGTCCTAAACACTATCGCAACATTGGGAAAAAAATATAAATACGATAATGGTGCTCGCTTGCTCTTTTGTTAAGCGTAAAGATGGTGATGTTTGATAGGTTTTTTGATTATTTTACGGGGGCTTTACCGTTATACCATTTATGGATAACATGTAAGTTTTATGTAAAAATAACTTGCTGTATTTATACAGCTTTTTTACAGTGAGGGACGCGTAAATAAAAGTTAGGGAATAGGATTTTGCAACACGTCTCTTAATGATTGCGAATCAAGAGTTCTTTTCGGGGTGGTTTTTTAGCAAAACCAGAGGTCCAAAGGGTCTCTAATTCTAAAAAGTCAAAATCCTTAAAAATCTCTCGAACCGCATCACAATCATTCAGACTCAAGACAAATTTGCCTTGTATGCTTTTGAGAACTTTTGCCATACTCACAAAATCATCTTCAACAAAATTCCCAGAGCTGTAACACTTCTTCTTTACAAAATAAGGCGGGTCTAGGTAAAATAAACTGTCGGGTGCATCAAATAGCTCGATAACCCGTTCCCACGACAAATTTAAGATCGTCGTATCAAGAAGCTTCTGTCTAACACGTCTCATCCTTGATAACAGCTTTTCGGGATTAAATGCTATAGGCTTTTTCCTTCCAAAACTAAAAGAGACATAATCTTTTTTCCCATACATCACACAACGTTGGAGAAACAAAAAACGGGCGGCTCTTTCAACTTTGGAAAGGCTTTCTGGTTCAATCGCCGCAAGTTCAAAAAACAACTGTCTTGAACAAACAAACCATTCTAGTCGTTTGGCTAAATCATCAAAGTCATTTTGAACGCATTGAAACAGATTCGTGATCTCTCCATTCAAATCATTAATGACAGAATATTTTGCTGGTCTTTTATTTAGGAAAATAACACCAGAGCCTAAAAACGGTTCAACATAGGTTTCGTGGTCAATATTATTTAAAATCGGTATAATTTTCTTACGCAGATAGTGTTTACCACCCATCCACGCAAACAATGTTTGTGTAAATTCTTGTTTCGTCATGTTTTAAAGGAAAGATTTTGTGAGTTCTAACTTTTTGTTATCCATCTTTTAAGATGTGAGAAGCTATTCTCTATGGCGTCCACGCAACGGGAAAAATCGATAATAAACATAAAGAGAATGAAGGCAATCCACTTCATAAAGCGTGACATCATCTTTAAGCCTTGATAGGTCTCTATCATCTCGTGAAGGAGCTGTTGTTCTGTTTCTGTAAGATCTTTATCTTTGCTGCTTCGTTTCTTGACCATCTTTCCAACCACATAAATGGGCTCCCTGCTTGTTATGCTTCAAAATATCTCTTGCAAGGTTGGAACTGATGACCTCAACATCCTGATTATCCAAATAAATGGGCAACCAGCCACCACAAGAAACAGACCTATTTGCCGCGCACCCAACGAGAAAGTTCAGAGCGCACACCAGCATCACTTTTTCGATTAACTTCATTTTCTACCTCAAGACGGGTTGTTGCTGTCTTTAAAGCATTCTCTGTTTGCTTTTGCCGTTCGCTTTGCTTGCCAAGCTGAAATGCCTTGGCTAAAGCCATAAAAAAAACGGCTAAAGCCGCTGTAAACATAAGAGAATATTTCTTTAGCCAAAAAATCATAAGCGTTGCTCCCCAAACCGCTTGGCGACAATCACTATGCCCGTTACAGCCGCTAAAACCATGATACCTGCTAAAGCCCATTGCACCGGACCATTGCCAACCAACAAGCCTCCAAACCCCGAACAAGACCCTATAATCGGGGCAAGTGCTTCTATCTTTAAAAGACCGCTTGCTGTTTTCGTTTCTACCCTTTGATAATTCGAAGAAACATAAGCCCCTTTTACCCATAATCCCGCTTCTGCTGCTCGACGGTTGGCTAAACCCGCAAGAGGCTTCCCACCGACCTTATTCCATTTCTGTAATTCTAAGGGTACGGCTTCATAATCCCCTTGATTAAGCTTCTTCAATAAGGTTGACTTGCGAAAAGCAGCTGTTCCTACATTATAGCAAAATGAGACCAATGCCGCGAATTGGCAATCCGTTAACGAAACCGTCACCGATTCCTCTACCGTCTGCTCAAATTGCTTTAAGTCTTCACAAAGGATTTCTTCTGCTTGCTTTTGGCTAATACACATGCCTTTTTTGACAAGGGGGTGACCCGCATTGCTGGTGTGACCATAACCAATCGTCCAGATACATGCCGTGTCTCTATATGCCTCTAAACGCAAACCTTCCCATTGTTTGATAAGCTCTAATCCTTCTTTCGATATCTTTCTCATCTGACGCTCCATAAAAAAAGCCCCACAAAAGTGAGGCGGCATAAAAATGTTTTCTTATGATCTCTATTGGCTATGCTCTTTGATCAGCTGCTCGACTTCTTCAACACGAAAGCCAAGTTGAAAGAGCGGCGCATAGTCGCTTTCCTGTAATTCATACTGACAACGCTTTTCTACAAAATCACCATTTGAATCAAACGGCATTGTTGTTGTTAGACAAACCTTATGCGTGTCATCTTCAATCCCCTCTTCTCCCTCTCCAAGCTCTTTAACAAAAACCCAATAAAAACGTGTTGTTAAAAGATTCCCTAGCCTTCTTACTGTTTCAACTTTGTCAAAAGAAAGCATGTTCAGATAATCTTCTTTGCTATTTAAATGTTCTGGA
>NZ_JBHIRU010000012.1:0-63821 GCF_042197425.1 Bartonella sp. AA126HLJHH | reverse complement strand
AAGGCGCCCAAGCCCATTTCACGGCGCCGACCGTGAATGGTATAACGATAAAGCCATTGAGCACCACCATCTTTACGTTTATGAAGAAGCAAGCCGGCACCATCATTATATTTGCTAGCCCCCAATGTTGCGACAACCCTTGGCTCTTAAGACTCTTCATAAGAACCATTTTTAGTTCTTTCTTATACAAATTTTATCCACACACTCATCCCACTTGTGACGTGCAAACGAGTGGTTTTGATTGATTCTAGATAGAGAGATTTGAAATGAGTGAATTATATATATAAATCAATATGTTGTCTAATTATGAACAGATAACAAAAAATCATAAACTTAGGTAAGCAACACCATAAAATCATTCATAAACCAGCTATGAACTGGAGAGTCGTACCGGCTTTGATAAAATACTTTGCTCACCCCCACACATAACATATTTGGTTTTAAGTTTACTTATTTTTACAAGCTGTTCGCAACAAATCCCTTATATTCACAAAAATAAGAAAAATATATAGACAATTCTTAGTTCAAAAACATGAAAATACAGCGTGATATTCATAAAAAAGTCTCATATACCTTTATCATAAAAAGCACTAAAGGTTATTGAATGTGTACACCTTCTGTCTTGTAACGGTTTTCTCTTTTCTGCTCATAAGAAAGCACGCTGGCATCAGCATACACTTAACCCCAATGTTACAACAATTCTTACATTTGAAAATATTCATTATAAACATTTTTCCTTTTTTATAGAGTTTTCACCCACATGCCAGCCCCACTTGTGACCGAAAAGCAAGTGATTGTCATTGATTCAACATGGGGGAAAATTTGAAATGAGAAAATCCTACGATAGACCTTCCATTCAAGGCGCAAAACAACAAATGATCTTTATAAATCAATGTGATGTCGATCTCTATTTTTTTAAGGAGAATCACATGTCACAATATAAGCCTATAGACAAACCATTGCCTTAAATATTCTCATAAAAAACACCGGTATGCTTAAAGCCTTACATGGATCAACCGCCTTAAACGACGATATTTTACGGTCTAATAGGATTCTCTCTACAGTCAATAAAGATTAAGTGCGATACAAAATGATTTTATTACTGAGCTAACTTATATCAATACCCAAGCTCTTAACGAAGTCATCATAAAAGACACTGATACAAGCAATCCCTTATAGCCTCTCAAGAAAACAAGAAAATCATCTCCCACAATAGAATCATTTCTCTACAGCAAAACTTTATCCCACACATGTTCTCAAGAAAAAGTGAAAAACGCATCTTACCCAATGCATTCACTAATGAAATAAAAGAAGTTCACCACTGGAAAAGAAAGAAAACGCTAAAGTTTTATAACCTCTAAAACGGAACATCCACGATACATTCCCTATTCCACATCGATAGAAGACGACGCAAGGGAACCTCAACATTCATCTTAAAGCGAAAATGCACGCCCCAAGCGTGCATTGATCGATGAAATAAAAAAGTTGACCTCTGGAAAAGAAAGAAAACGCTCAGTCTTTAACTACTAAAACGGAACGCCCACGATACATTCCCGTTTTCAAATCAATGTGATGAGGACGACGTAATTCACCAGAATTTTTATCTTCGATATAAGTCGGCGCCTTCAGAGCATCAGCCGAACGGCGCATGCCCCTCTTCGCTGGAGAGGTTTTTCGTTTAGGTACAGCCATAAAAAGACACTCCAAATCCATTAAAACAGAAAAAGCAATGTCAAAAATGACAATGCTTCATTTAAAAACACCATAAAATTTGAAGATATTATACACTGATAAAAAAGAAGAGGCAATGTCAAAATGATCCTCCTCTTACTAAAAATGACCTTCTTATTATCAAAAATGGTGTCACAATAATCAAATGAATATCAAAAACACTGCAAAATTTGAGAATTTTATACACCAATGAAAGCTTTTTTATAAGCCCTTCATTCAATTTTTATTTGGTTTAAAAAGGGATTTGCGCATACAGTAGAGATACGGATAAAAAGAGAAGTTGATTTTTAATAAAAAACGACGCCAATTTATGAAAACAAGAAAAAGCGACAACCTTTCTCTTTAAACTTCATAATTTCATTTTTGTAAAAACAAAGGAAGCAAGAATGCACGAATTTACCACCCTTCTTGCAAAACATGGACATACCGTTGAAAAGCGGCTTGATACCCTGTTAAGTGATCAAATCCAAAATGGTGAAATTTCACGCCCTAAAAATTTAATCAAAGCCATGCGCTATGGTGTGCTGAACGGTGGAAAACGCTTGCGTCCTTTTCTTGTAATTCAAAGTGCTACACTTTTTGACGTCCCTGTAGAACATTCTCTTGATGTTGCATGTGCCTTAGAATGTGTCCATTGTTATTCGCTCATTCATGATGATCTTCCCGCTATGGATAACGATACACTCCGGCGTGGAAAACCCACCGTCCATATAGCATTTGATGAAGCAACAGCAATTCTAGCAGGCAATGCCCTCTTAACATTTGCCTTTGAAATCATTGCCCATAAAGCTAGTAATCTATCTACAGATATTAGAATCAAGCTGATCACATCTCTTGCACAATCGGCAGGACTTGGCGGTATGTTAGGTGGACAAATGCTGGACCTTGAAGCTGAAAAAAGACCGCAAGAAAGTACTGACATCATCACTCTACAACACATGAAAACAGCAGCCCTGATAAGCTTTGCTTGCCAAGCAGGTGCCATCATTGGCAATGCATCTAAAGAATTAACTGAAAAACTTACTGATTTTGGTACCTATCTTGGTTTAGCTTTTCAATTAACCGATGACCTTCTTGATGTCACCGCCAACACGCAAACCCTAGGAAAAACGGCTGGGAAAGATGAAACGGCACAAAAAGCCACTTTTGTTCACCTTTACGGCATTAAAGAAACCCAAAAAAAGCGAGATACACTCATCAGTAAAGCAGAAGCATTCTTACATCCTTTTGGCGCTAAAGCACTCCCCCTCCAACAAGCAGCACACTTTAGTGCAATACGCCAAAATTAAACTTCATCCACCCTATTGTACATAGTGTACACCGTCATATTTATTAAATGCATAATAGACTTTTCAAAGAAACATTACCATTAATCTCCATTATACTCCTTATCATGAAATGGGTGCGACAAATCTTGAGAGGAATTTCATTAAAACAAGCCGCGTGAATTTATAACACAAATGCATTCTGGGTATCCTATTTTGCATGAAAAATGCCTTCCATTAAAGACTGAAAGAAACAAAATGTGAAAATGCGTAATCACCATGTTTTAAAAGATATTACAGTGGGTGGTGGGTGCTTTAAAGCCGAATAAAAAACAACCGGAAAGAGGAAAACTCGTTTTCTCCTTTATATCTTTAATCTTCTAACGATAAGGCAAAAAATAAACAGAATAAGTATAAAACCAGGCATTTTATAAACCCGCAAAAAACAATAAAAATGCCGATTGGCTTTGTAGCCTTATCAAAGTCATCTGTTGTTTATTGCCAACCCTAGGAGTACAATGCCCTCAGTAGAGAGTCGTAATTTTTATGCCTTTCCACGCTATCTTGTTGTAGAAGATCAAATATGCTTACATTCTGTAAATTCACTCGTGTATTGCTTGCTCTCTAAAAACACTTTTACAAAAGTGCTCGTTGTTTAGTTTAAGCATCATTTTTTTGAAGCTCGTATTTAAAATATCAGAAAAAAATGAACATAATGGCTATTTTGATTTTTATGCCACCCTCAAAGAACAAAGTCTTTTAACCTAATCTACTCTGTAAACAGTCTAGTTTCCTACCGAGTAGGTTTCTCTCGCTTTCCACGCATGCGATTCACTTAAACTAAAGACTCGATAAACAGACTTAAGAATATTCACCATGCACTTCTTAAAATACTTAATGTATCAAACAAGATACCTTCACCACCCCTCAAATGACAGTATGTTACGGCATAACAGGATAAATAAAGCCATTAATTTCAATAGAACGAAAGACCAAAGCAGTATTATTACCGATCTCTCTTTTCTTAGCAAGAATAATACAACACATTGATTTATAATCATAATTTGTGGTTTTTCAACTTGAATAAGAACCCTGAATATCATAAGATTCTCTCATTTCAAATCTGTGTATGTTAAATCAATCAAAATCATTTGCTTGCACGTCACAAGCGGGAAAAGCCGTGTGGGGCAAAACATCAAAGAAAAAACTAAAAAAATGCCTCTTATGAACCGTCTTAAAAGCCAAGGGCAGTCCGCAACATTAGGGGCTAGCAAAGTGAATAATTGTGTCGGCATGCTCCTTCAAAAGCAGAAACATTTTTATTTACAAAAGTGTGTAATAACTTCAATTGAATAATAATCATGATCACTGTACAACTTTAATTCATCACGCTCTTTATCTCGTTTATTCAATTCATCACATAAAAAGAAAATTGATAAGATTAAACAGAGAATGATCATTGCAACAGAAAGATAAAAAAAGTCCTTATTATTATATATAATAGCGCAATCTAATTTGTGATAAGTCGTTTTTTCAATCCAAGTGCAAATTTCCTCCTTTAAGTGCAATTTTCTTATTAAGATGAAAAGCATCATTGTAAGTGAACCTATGCCTGTTGTAAAAGCTGGAAAATATGTCCACCTTTTGAAGCCATAATAAAAAAACATGCAACATGGCCAAGAAAATGCCGCGATTATCAAGAGTATTATAGCCATTTAATATCCTTCGAGAGAATTTTTCTCATTATCCATTCAATGTCATTTGTAAATTCTTCTTGGTTTCATCATGTCATATATCGTGTTTAGCTCTATGCAAAAACGCGCTATTTGTTTAGTGTTGTCACCATGACCAGCTCTCATACTAGACACAAGGTCAATAATTTGTGTTGTTGGGCTGATGCCATTTCCGCTGGAAGAATTAAGAAACTTTTTCGCGTAATCAATCATGGGGTCGGTAGCATTCATAGACATATTATATGCCCAAATAAAATCGCTTTCTCTCCAGTTATAGTCATTACGCAAACTGCTTATGACATTGAGTAACATATCTGCTGATATCCATTCATTATAATCACCACGCAATAAATTAACAAAACGTCCACATAAAACAATCAGTATGTGACGATGCCGTATAATGTCAAACTTTGGTACGATATTCTGATAGCCATGGCTGTATACAAATTTTTTTGCTTGTTCATGCTTTTGAAAATGTTCAAAAGCGCCGTAATTTTCACTGATATATTTTTCGTAAAGTCTATCGTACTGTTCTAGACTATCTACGCGCGTACATCCCAACAACACGGATACAAAAAAAAAGAGTTATAAATGTTACAATATGCGTTATGGATAACGATTTCACCGCTTTATCTTTTAATAACTACAATTTGTACAGCCTAACAGATTCCTATCAAATATATCAATATGTGCTGGTTTCTTGTGGCTTATTTATAGCAAATTGTACTCAACAATATTTCTGTACTTGGTTTTATTCCCTCTCAAAGAGGGGGCTGTCATTCAAAGTTTCCATAGATAAGTTTACTATCTGGATTAAGAGTATTTTCTAACATCAGAAAATACAGAGCTAACGCCACAATCAAAGAGAAAATACTCAAAAATGAGAATGTACAACGTAAAAAAATTATCTCAACAAGATGATTGATATTTTAAAGGAGGCAATGGTAAAATCCGCTAAATATACCAACAATAAAATAGATCATCAAAATATCAAAATCGATCATACGGGAATTCTTATGAGGACAGGCTATAAATTGTCCGACTGCTTAAATTAGCTCTAATGAGATAAAGGGTTACCAGCAAGGAACCAATGAAAATGGGGAAAACTGCTTCATCACCATTCCTTAATAAGCATATAATCTGGCACAATCATTTTCTTTATCAGCGTCCAATCTTATCAGCAACTCTTTGTGCAATATTCATGAGCAGCATTTTTATTTCCCTTTTAACGATTATTATGCCACGCCCACTTATAACGTACAAGCAGATGACTTTGATTGCTTCAACATACATAGATTTGAAATAAGAGTAACTGACACTATTCAGCTTTCTCATTCAACATGCAAAAACAACGATGCGCCTTAATAAATAAAAGCCTTGCCCCACTATGAAACCCTATAAAATACGTATCGTAATAAGTTAATATTTTCACTGAACTTTTTTGAGAGTTCCTTCTAAAAAAAATACCGCCAACAAGTAAATCAATAAATAAATAGCAAAAATATAAACGAGTGAGAAAAAGCCAAATATATTGACCATATACGCACTCATGTAAAAAAATACCAATAAGCTAAATCTCCCAACGGTTGACAAGAAAGATTCATATGTAGCCCTGAAATGATCACTAATACTATCGTGCAAAATAACTTCTACACGAAGATATGTATACTTAATGAGATAAAAAATCATACAGACTAAAATGACAGCCATTTCTTTTCTTGGTTCAAAGAAAGCGACTGTAGAAATCAGTAAAGCCGAAAGAAACAACAGTAAAATAAAATTCACTCTTTCACTTAGTTTTGTAAAGAGAAAACTAGCCAAGAGCTGAGAGAGCAATATCAATGAAAATGTCACACCAAGATCAAAATAAGTGACATTAATATTATGATCTTTAAATATCCACTGCCAATATTGCGAGAATATATTGAAAAAGATCAATGAAAAATAAAAGCATAAAGAGATATAAGGAACTTTAATAAAAATAGACAACATCTCCTTAGCTTCACAAATGAGAGAACTCGCTTTATTTGGTTTTTTCTCCCCCTTCAAGTCATCAAGAAAAAACAAACCAAATAGTGTTGTCATCAACATTAAAAACGCCGCGATATACCATATATATTGGCTCGAATAATCAGCAAAATAAGCACCGATCAAACTGAATATAAACATGCCGATGTAATTATATTGAGAGCTGGAACCAAGCACTTTTTTAGTGGATGTCACTTTTGCTTTTGCATATTGAACAAGTAAAGCATTATAGGCTCCAGCAATTAATGTTAGCGATAAGGCATTAAAAGTTTCTGCCAAAAGAAAACCATAAAAGCTTGTAGAAAATCCCATGAGAAAGAGCCATGTGGCAGCAAAAGCCGCTGCCAAAACGATCGATATTTTATAACTTTTTCGATCAGCAAAATATCCCAGAGGAATATCGGTAACCATCATAATAAAAGCCTGAAACGACTTAATGACACCTATATCAATAAGCGTTAAGCCTTTTTCAAGCATATAAAAGACAATAAAGGCGCCAGTTAAAATCCTTATACCGTTAAATAAAAAGCCAAACGCTAATATACTTGTCATGCACTCCCCCAATAACGCCAAAAAAGGCACCCGTATACATCATTTTATATCAATATAAAAGCTTACATTTTACGACAAATAGGACTATAATCGCTATAAGGATTTCCAATCCTATCAATTTGATACCCCAAAAAATGCTGGGAAAATGCCTAAAAAATCAATAAACAATGTTCTTTCTATAATTTGACATTTGTCAAAATCCGCTAAATATTTCACTGTCTCAAGAGCAGCCAAAAAACCAGCAACAACATTTACGGATCTATTTAAAGTATTCATATCGTTTTGCTTAATAGTCTTAACACACTCAAACTCATTAATATCCTTCATAAGCTTCTGATTCTAAAACAGGCATATCATCTGGTTTTACCTAAAATAATAAGCAACCAACAACAGTATTGACCATAGCTAAAGCAGCATACAACAGCACCATCTTCACATTGAAGACAGCTTGTTTTAAAAAAAAACGACACACCCTTTTTACTTCAACCTTATGCGATTTTTACCTCAACCTTGCCCAAAGCGTGTATGAATATAATCACTCAAAAGCGCTTCAAATTCTTCAGCAATGTGATCACCCCGTAAAATTTTTACCTTTTGTCCCTCAATAAAAACAGGTGCCGCAGGACTTTCCCCCACTCCAGGCAAAGAGATTCCAATATCCGCATGCTTTGACTCCCCCGGTCCATTGACGATACATCCCATCACAGCCACCTTCAAGCTTTCAACGCCAGGGTATTTTTCACGCCAAACAGGCATATTTTTGTATAAATCTGCTTCAATTTTTTGTGCCAATTGTTGAAAGACCGTTGAGGTTGTGCGCCCACAACCAGGACAAGCCGCAACAACAGGCAAAAATTGCCGAAACCCCATCACTTGCAAAAGTTCTTGCCCCACCTTTACTTCTCGTGTCCGATCACCACCAGGTTTTGGTGTTAAGGAAATTCGTATCGTATCACCAATCCCTTGCTGTAATAAAATACCCAAAGCCACCGAAGAAGCAACAATGCCCTTTGTTCCCATCCCAGCTTCCGTTAATCCCAAATGAAGAGCATAATCACAACGCGCCGCCAAGGTGGTATAAACAGCAATAAGATCTTGGACATCACTCACTTTAGCAGAAAGAATAATTTTATCACGTCCCAATCCTAACTCTTCTGCTAAAGCAGCCGAAAGCAAAGCCGACTGAACAACAGTTTCCCGCATCACTTCAGCAACCGATAAAGGATTTTCTTGCTGTGCATTTTCATTCATAAGCCGTGTTAACAACGCATTATCAAGAGAGCCCCAATTCACGCCAATGCGAATAGGTTTATGATACCGACAAGCAATCTCAATAATTTCTGCAAATTGACGATCTTTTTTTGCGCCAAAACCAACATTTCCAGGATTGATGCGATATTTTGCAAGCGCCTCAGCACACGCAGGATGCTCTGATAAAAGCTTATGGCCAATATAATGAAAATCCCCCACCAATGGGATAAAAAATCCTAACCTCTCCAATCGCTCCCGTATTTTTGGTACAGCTGCCGCCGCTTCATCGCGATCAACAGTAATTCGAACCAATTGTGAACCAGCTTGCCAAAGAGCAGCTACTTGAGAAACAGTTGCATCAACATCAGCGGTATCTGTATTGGTCATTGACTGTACAACTATCGGGCTCTGCCCCCCAATAATCACATCACCAACAGCAACACCAACAGATCGACGACGCTCAAGTGGTTTAGATAAAAAATAGGTCGTACTCATCAAGTCCTCAAATTTTTAAAACCTGCGCTATCAATCATTATTTACATTGACTTCCTCCGCGCTTCAAAGGACGAAAATTACACCGCCCACCAATCTTAACAGATTGCTCTCAAAAGGTTCTACCTACTAACACTGATGCAATACAATTCATAGGTAGATTCATTCTATAGACGCACCGGATAAGTTCTACTACTTCTGTTCAAGTTTATACTTCTACACTTGGTTGCTTCAAAAAGAAACTGAAACAAAACAGAGACAATACTGTATTTTTAAGTTGCATGCCGATACCTTAATCAACGTCACCACAAAACAATGTTTTACAACACAACAGATAACGCCTATCAAAGCGCAATTTTTAAAAATGCATGAAAGACATCGCCAAATTAATCCAACATATTGATTTATAATAATCTATTTTTTACAAATTTGAATAGCAACCCCAAATATCGTAAGATTTCCTCATTTTAAATCTTCTTAATTGAATCAATCAATACCACTCCCTACAGCCACAAGAGAATAGATAGATAAAAACTCCTTATAAACTATTTCAAGTGCCAAAAGCTATCCCAACACTTTAAACAAACAAAAAAATGAAGACATCGCCCACCATCTTTATGAATGAATCTTACACCATTTTGTAAAAATTTTTACCTTACATCCTTAACAAACACCATCACGAAATGAACTCAAGTACATTAAGAAATGCCTCATTAAACCCAAACTTTTAATTCTCATCTCACCCACGCGCGGCATTATCAATGCAACCTTTCAATGTTCAAGCCGTTATAGCAAAACCCCAAACACAATTCCAACTGTCACGCAACAATTTAACACATGAAGGAGTCAATAAATGTGTCTATTTTCACCCCATAGAAAAAATGCTAAAATTAAAAAACGTATAGCACTCTTAAAAAGAGAGCTGGTCCCCGTAAATCATTGGAGTTTTCAAAATGATAGCTTTGAAAACATTTCTGAGCTGTTTAACACATGGAAACAAAAAGGCCGTCACGCACTTTATCACCTCAACGAACATGCTACAGAATTAAAGAAAAAAGCGAAAGAAAATCCCAAAAAAACCCTCGCATTAGCAGCAGGAGTCGTTTTAGTAAGCTTCTTACTGATCCGTAAAAATTAATAACACAACCAATAACCTTCCCTTTTAATGCCCGCCTTAAAACGGGCATTTTTATGGTTTACAAAATATAAACTTTACGTCTTCCTCCTAACTTTACGCCCTCACCCAAAAGGATAAGTTTCCCATCCGACCCAGTCTATAATCCAATTTTTTATCTGGCTTCCCCCTACCCCCATCTTCCAAACATGCGGTGACACCACACCTCAAAGGACAGTGTTGTGCAAAACCACAAGCAAAGCTTCCAATACTCCACCCCCCCTACTGAGTTAGTTCAAAAGAAATGGAAGTGAGTAAAGATGCATGCGCTTTAATATTCTAAGGAACATTATTTTACATCATGACATAAAAGTATAAGAAGCCTAAGAGCTTTAAAACATGTAGTATAGCAAACCAAACGAAATCTTCCAATGTAAACAACCACTTGCTATAAGTAAATGACGCAAAAATTAAACTGAAAAAACCCAAAATTTCATCCTCCAGAATCGACTCGCTGCGAAGTATCTACATAGGTAACTACGGACATGCCAGGAATGAGTTTTTCAATCCCTTCCTGCCCAGGATCTAAAGCAATCCGTACTGAAATACGTTGCGCAATTTTGATAAAATTACCAATTGTCGTATCCGTTTTTAACAATGAAAATTCTGAGCCTGTAGCAGGTGCAAAACGAACCACACGCCCTGTTAACTTTTTGTTGTTCAATGCATCAACAGAAAAAACAACCGGTTGTCCCACACGCATCTGAGAAAGTTGCGTTTCCTTATAATTAGCAATAATCCAAATATCATCAGAAATAACAGAGACCAATTGTGTCCCTGGCATAACATATTGCCCTACCCGCGCTCCAACTAATCCAATATAGCCTGTTCGAGGAGATAAAATCTTTGTGTGATCGAGATTAAGTTTTGCCAACTCAACACTCACCTTCGCTCCCGCAATTTCTGACTGTAAACTTTGCCGTTCAAGATCCAATTGTTTTTGCAATTGGCGTTTTGTTTCGAGAGCTGTCAAGAGTTGTGAAAGAGGACGAGAAACAGAACTTGCCGCATCACCAAAACCTAACTTTTTACTATCTGGAACAACATTGGAAAATGCTCGTGAACGCGCCAATTCCACCTCTGCTGTATTAATTTCGCCCTGCAAAAGCTGTGCTTGTAATTCAATACTTGCCAGTTTTGCATTTTTTGAATCGAGAACAGCCTGTGCCCGTGCAAGCTGCTGCCGAAAAAGAGAATCATCGAGCTCAAAAAGCAGCATTCCCTTTTCAACGCGTTGATAATCTTGCACATAAATCCGTGCGATTACCCCAGAGATCTGTGAACTAACCAGAGTAACATTGCCCTTAATAGAAGCATTATCCGTTATTTGAATGTTACTCACAAAAGGAGGAAGCCTCCAAGCCCACAAAATCAGCAAAACACCCGTAATGCCCGATAGGAATGCAACAATCGTAGCTTTTGACCGTAATTTTTTTATCATTTTTTTTGCACCCCTCTTTTTATGACATTACTCTACTTTTCTAATGCACGCAAAGAGCATGACTTAACAATCATTGTGGCAAGAAAAATAACGAATACAACCATTGAAATATAAAAATAAAGCCGAAAAACGTCATCATAAGCAAAAATATTTGCTGTTAACTTAAATTTCTCTATCAACATAGAAGTACCCTGCTCACTTCTCAAGCCATTGGGAACAGAAACACCATAAGAAGGCGAAAATAAAGTATTCATCTCACCAGAAATAAGCGGATCAGTAATAATAATATTTTGTGTTAAGGACTCAAAGTTCTTATGGGCAAAATAAAACTGAAGGCTGCCAAAAAAAGCCGACCCCATCAATCCCCCTGTCACTTGCGTTAGCAAAAAAACAGCAATAAAACTTAAAACGTAACGCGGTCCTCGCTCACCAGCGATCACAAACCCTTTGAAAAGAGCAGGAGGCAAAAAAAGTGCATAACTAAAACTCACCAACCCTTGGCTCAACATCATATCTTGTGGGCGCGTTAAATGGTTTACATGACTATCTAAATAAGCTCCTAACGCCAAACAACCCAAAGACAACAAATAAAAATAATCCTCACGCCCCGCCCGTAAAAAAAAGACACAAACAGCCCCCCCTAACAGAATCCCTAATGTCACCGCAAGATACATGGGCGCCATCTCACGATTGAGCAAACCAAAAAGATTAAAAAACCCTACGGGCAAATTTGACCGCTCCAATAAAAAAACATGAAAAATAAATAAAATAAAAACAGATTGGACCATTTCTTTACTGAAAATCCAACGGAGATCAATCAACGGTTTTTCTCTATTAAGCTCAATAATAATAGCAATAGCCAACGAGAAAATAGCAAGTGCGAGCCCCCAACCAATCCATGGTGCTTCATACCACCAATACAATATGCCAACAGACATGATCACAGCATTTAATCCAAGACCAAGAGCAATCAAACCATAGCTTATCCAATCTAATTTTTGAATAACCTTACTACGCACAACAGGAGTAAGAGGCAAAGTATAGATACAGACCAAGCTGATAAGAACCAACCCCATTTCCAGAGCGGAAAGACTGGAAAAACCACCATTTTCCAGCAAATCAGGAGAAATCAAACGTGATAAAGGTGCCGCTAAAGCCGCATTCATATAATTCAAACTAAGACCAACAGTAAACTTCTTTGCTGGAGCAAAAGCCTCCATCATATAAAGCAGCGCAAGCGAAGCCAAAGGAGCAGCAGCAATCCCAGCAAAAAAGCGAATAATCAATGCAGAACGCAAATCCGTAACAAAGAGCTGCAACACGCAAACCAAAACAAAGCCAAGAATTGATAATTCAGCAAAAGCGCGCAGCCCAAATTGATAGCGGATTTTGATCAACATAATCGCTACACTCACATTTGGCGCCATATAAGCCGCTACCAGCCATGTCGTCTCGGCCAAAGTTGCATGAAAATCACCCGTAAGATGGACAATGTTAGACTGAACAATATTAGCCCCTAAACCATAAGCCCATTGCAAAATAAGAGAAGCAAAAATATAAACAAAGCACTTTGGCAAAGGTCCCGCAAAGACACGACCAGGATGAGGAAAAGGTTTTGCACTCCTTTTAGCAGACACAACCGTACTCTTTTTTCCGCTCATGTCATCTTTTCCTGTATACTCTGCTACGCTTCTATCAACACAGCACCATCAGCTGACAACTGCTGGAAAAAAGCCTCTATTTTATGATTGTCCTCATCACTTGTCCCTCCTTCTAACGTCGCTTGAATCTGCAAAATCTGCTGTTCTAATACATCAAAAGAAAGATTCTCTACAGCCACAACGTGCTCTACCAATAAAGAGCAGCCTGAAAAGGTAATATTTGCAACACCCCCGCATACAACAAATAATTTTTCACCCACAGAGGTGCGAACACGAACACTGCCCAACACAATACTTGCCACCAATGGCGCATGATGCGCCATAACTGTCAAATAACCTGAGGCTGAAGGAAGAACAACAGACACTACCTGCTCTGAAAACACAATTTTTTCAGGCGATACAAGCTCAAATAAAAAATGCTCTTCTCTATTGTTTTCCACAAAAGTCTCCAAAATACCCGATATAAGGACTCTCCGTTTTCTCCAACGACTCGTCCTTTTTAACGAAAAATACCCATGACAGTTTTCTCTTGAATAAGAAGCTTCTTACTAAGAAGCCTCTGCCATGAGACGCTTTCCTTTTTCAAGTGCTTCATCAATCGAACCAACCATATAAAAAGCAGCTTCTGGCAAATCATCGTAATCGCCAGCACAAAGCCCCTTAAAGCCTTTGATTGTCTCTTCCAAAGGAACGAGTTTCCCCGGCGAACCAGTAAAGGCTTCCGCAACATGGAAAGGTTGCGAAAGGAAACGTTCAATTTTACGTGCCCGCCCCACCAGCAATTTGTCATCTTCAGAAAGTTCATCCATTCCAAGAATAGCAATAATATCCTGAAGCGCTCTATAACGTTGTAAAATGGTTTGCACTTGACAAGCAACCGTGTAATGCTCTTCCCCCACAATCAATGGATCCAACATACGCGAGAAAGAGTCAAGCGGATCAACCGCTGGATAAATCCCCTTTTCCGCAATAGAGCGCGAAAGAACAGTTGTTGCATCCAAATGAGCAAAAGACGCTGCCGGCGCCGGATCCGTCAAGTCATCTGCCGGAACATAAATTGCCTGAACGGAAGTAATAGAGCCTGTTTTTGTACTGGTAATACGTTCTTGCAACGCCCCCATATCTGTTGCCAAAGTCGGCTGATACCCAACAGCAGAAGGAATACGCCCTAAAAGAGCAGATACCTCAGCTCCTGCTTGCGTGAAACGGAAAATATTATCCACAAAGAAGAGAACATCTTGTCCTTCATCACGGAAACTTTCTGCAATTGTCAATCCTGAAAGAGCCACACGCGCACGCGCTCCTGGTGGTTCATTCATTTGCCCGTAAACAAGGGCACACTTTGACCCTTCCGTTGAACCATTATTCTCTTTTGGATTCACATTCACGCGGCTTTCGATCATTTCATAATAAAGATCATTTCCTTCACGTGTACGTTCTCCCACACCAGCAAATACAGAATAGCCACCATGTGCCTTTGCAATATTGTTTATAAGCTCCATAATGAGAACGGTTTTTCCAACACCAGCACCACCAAACAATCCAATTTTACCCCCTTTAGAATAAGGGGCTAACAAATCCACGACTTTAATACCGGTTACGAGAATTTCCGAAACAGTCGATTGTTCAACATATTCAGGTGCCTCTTGGTGAATAGAACGTGTTTTGGTTGAAGCGATTGGTCCCACATTATCCACCGGTTCCCCAATCACATTCATAATACGTCCCAACGTTGCTTCTCCTACAGGAACGCTAATTTGTGTGCCTGTATCCACAACCTTTTGGCCCCGCATCAAACCATCAGTCGTATCCATAGCAATCGTACGTACGGTATTTTCACCCAAATGCTGCGCAACTTCTAATACCAAGCGATTGCCTAAATTCTCTGTTTCCAAAGCGTTGAGAATATTTGGCAATTCACCTTCAAATTGCACATCAACGACAGCACCAATAATCTGCTTGATTTCACCAACAGCGCCTTTTGCATGCTCTTCTTTTTTTGCGGATGTATCTTTTTTTACAGGTGTATCTTTAGCTGCATCACGCGCAGGTACAGAGGAAGCCTTTACATCCACTTGAGATTTCGAAGCGGCTTTTTTCACGCTGGAACGAGCAGCTGGTTTCTTTTTTTCACCTTTTTCTGTTCCTTTGCTTGAGGTTACTGCTTTTACCATCAATCCTTACCTTCTCCATTTAAAGCGCTTCAGCGCCCGCAATAATTTCGATCAATTCTGTCGTAATCTGTGCTTGACGTTGACGATTATAAGCCACCGTCAATTTACTAATCATTTCACCCGCATTGCGCGATGCATTATCCATAGCTGTCATCTTGGCGCCCATTTCACCAGCAACATTTTCTAGCAAAGCCCGAAAGATTTGCACCGAAAGATTACGTGGTACAAGGGCCTCTAAAAGAGACGCAGCATCAGGTTCATATTCATAAACAATCGATTGTGAACCTTTGTTATGATCGATTTGCTCCACAATATCTATTGCCCCAACAGCTGCTTTTGGAGCAACCATTGGAATCAAATCCAAAGCTGTTGGACGCTGATTAATTACGGAAACAAATTCAGAATAAAACAGCGTACAAACATCGAAAGCGCCTTCATTGAATAAATCAACAATCCGTTGACTAATCATCACTGCCTCTGCAAAACCAATTCGCTTTACAGCATGCAAATCGATATGATCAATTATCAAGCCTTTGTAATCACGCGATAAAATATCCGCGCCTTTTTTACCCACAGTGATAATTTTTACTATTTTATCAGTCGCCAACAATGCCTTAATCTGTTCACGTGCACGACGAGCAATTTGCACGTTAAAAGCACCACACAAACCGCGCTCAGCAGTACACACCACCAAAAGATGTACATCATCGCGCCCCGTACCACGCATAAGAGTAGGCGCATCAACACCATCTACATCAGCAGCAACACTGGTCAAAATATCAGCCATTCTCTTCGCATAAGGACGTGCAGACTGCGCTGCCTCTTGAGCACGATGCAACCTTGCCGCTGCAACCATTTGCATAGCTTTGGTAATCTTTTGTGTTGCTTTAACCGAAGCGATACGGTCTCTAAGATCTTTTAGTGAAGCCATTCAAGCATTCCATCAATTCATCACGAGAAATTTTTCGCATAAGTATCAAGAACAGTTATCAACTTATCTTTCAGCTCATCTGTTATTTGCTTTTGCTCAGCAATTGCCTTTAAGAGATCTTGATAATCACTACGCAAAAGCACCAAAAGTCCCTGCTCAAACCGCGCAACATCAGAAACCGCCAAAGCATCAAGATAGCCATTCACACCCGCGAAAATAACCACCACCTGTTCTTCTGTTTTGAGTGGAGAAAATTGCGGCTGCTTCAACAGCTCTGTCAAGCGCGCACCCCGATTTAACAGACGCTGGGTTGACGCATCCAAATCAGAGCCAAACTGCGCAAAAGCTGCCATTTCACGATATTGCGCCAATTCACCTTTAATCGAGCCAGCAACTTGCTTCATTGCCTTAATTTGTGCAGCAGAACCAACACGCGATACAGAAAGACCAACATTTACAGCAGGACGAATTCCTTGATAAAACAAATTAGTCTCTAGAAAAATTTGCCCATCAGTAATCGAAATCACATTTGTAGGAATATAGGCAGAAACATCATTTGCTTGCGTTTCAATAACCGGCAAAGCTGTCAACGACCCAGATCCATTTTCCGCATTCAACTTCGCAGCCCGCTCTAAAAGACGCGAGTGCAGATAGAAAACATCTCCCGGATAAGCTTCACGACCTGGAGGACGACGCAATAAAAGAGACATTTGACGATACGCCACCGCCTGTTTTGACAAGTCATCATAACCAATCAAAGCATGTTGCCCATTATCACGGAAATACTCACCCATAGCACACCCAGCAAGAGGTGCAATAAATTGCAGTGGTGCTGGATCAGAAGCAGTCGCTGCAACAATAATAGAATATTCCAGCGCTCCACGTTCTTCTAAAACTTTAACGAACTGTGCCACCGTCGAACGTTTTTGACCGATAGCCACATAAATACAATAAACTTTGTCTTGCTCTCGTCCAGCCCCTTTTTCATGAAAAGGTTTTTGGTTTAAAAATGTATCGAGCAAAATTGCTGTTTTTCCTGTTTGGCGATCACCAATCACCAATTCACGCTGCCCCCGTCCAATAGGGATGAGTGCGTCAATCGCTTTCAATCCGGTCGACATCGGTTCATGGACAGACTGACGCGGAATAATTCCAGGAGCCTTAACATCGACACGACGACGCTCTGTTGCTTTAATGGGACCCTTCCCATCGATAGGGTTTCCCAACGCATCAACCACACGCCCCAACAAAGTGGGACCCACAGGAACATCGACGATAGCGCCTAGCCGCTTTACACAATCACCTTCACGAATCTCACGATCTGAGCCAAAAATGACCACACCAACATTATCAACTTCCAAATTGAGTGCCATACCACGCACACCGTTTGGAAAGGCGACCATTTCCCCTGCTTGGACATTATCCAAACCATAAACGCGAGCAATACCATCCCCTACAGAGAGAACCCAACCAATTTCTGAAACCTCAGCCTTTTGGTCAAAGTTTTTGATTTGCTCTTTTAGAATTTTTGAAATTTCAGATGGTCTAATATCCATCAGCTGACCTCTTTTTTCAATGCAAGCTTAAGTGAAGACAATTTTGTGAGAAGAGACGTATCAATTTGAGACGACCCCACACGAACGATTAATCCACCAAGAATTGTTGGATCCACAATGATGTGCAGCAAGACTTTTCCTCCAACAACACCTTCCAAAGCCTCACACAACTCTTGTCTTTGTTGAGAACTTAAAGGGCACGCAGAAACAATTTGCGCAGCAACCTGCCTACGAGCGCGTGCAACACAATGCTGAAAAGCACGTAAAATACCAAATACGGCACTAAGCCTACGATTTGTTGCAATAACACGTAAAAAATTACCAATGACCTGCCCTGCGTTTTTATCAGCAAATTTGATGTTTGCACAAACAGATTGCATTACCTTAATTTGCTCTTTAACTGAAAAGAATGGACTAAGCACAAAGCGTTTTAAATCCTTATGCTCCAAAACAAGCAAAAGATCCTCTACTGCCTTTTCAACCTTTTCAACGTTTCCGGCTTCTTGAACGCAATCAAAAAGCGCTTGCGCATAGCGTTGATCTACCAACGGCAGCGGTATGAGAGAAAATGAATCCGACACGAAATACCGCCTCTTTCCCTTGAGCGACTCTCTGATAGTTATCAGATGAAATGAAACAGACATTCTCAATCTTAAGAATCTTTTTCTTAAAACCTAGAACAAAAATCACTTGGTTTCTAGCATAGACATAGCCGACTCGCAACACCACAAATCGCTGCTTTTTAAAAATTTTAATAAAATATTCAAAATATTTTTGAAAAGCATTTTTTTTAGATATACAGGATGGCATCACAGTTTTTTTATGCCTCTTTTTGACATTCTCTGAGCGATTTTTTCACTCTCTTTGATTTTTCTTCAAATGCCCTTGCCACCATAATAAAACACTTCTTCTCCAAAAAACACTCCCTTTATCACCACAAGACCTTTAATGAGATGCAGCTGCGATTGAAAAAGTCTATTATTTCAAACTGATAAGAAAGAAAAAACAATGAATATCCTCCTAAAAATTAAAGAAAACATTGATCTTTTTTCTTCAAATACCCACTCCTTTTAAAAAATTTCACCAAGTAATATTTTCTTGTAAGCACACTCTTTAAATATACAAAACATTGATTTATAATGACAATATATCATTTTTCATACCGGATAAGCTTCAAATATCGACAAATTCTCTCTTTTCAAATTTTTTTATCAAAAACATGACCTTCATTAAGCCCACATAGCTTCACTTTATATATCACTATATTGCACTGATTTTAGAAAAAGCATAGATCGCTATCAATTTGAACTCGAATAGAATTGGATACTTTTGGTGTACAGCTAAGCATTTTCAGCCCTTATAAAAAGAATCCGCCTATCAAAAAGATACTGTCCCTCGTACAAAAAAGGAGTAAAAGCCGAAATGATAGTGCCCTCGAAGAAGAGAAGCGCTTCTGCTGGTTCTATAACAAAGATATTTTTTCCCGTGGCTCTACTTAATGCAATGGACATGTATCATATTTTGCTGCCTGGATGCTTATTCTGAATAATATAAGAATTCAAGTAAAGCACCTTAAGCAAAGAGACCTTCACTTTATGCGATACTGGTTTTAGAAAAAACTTTGCGGATCAATATCAATTTGAACCCGAACGGAACTGGGCATTTTGGGTGTACCGCTAAGCATTGCACGTATAAACCCTTGTATATCAAAAGAACGCTGTCCTTGCAGCAAAAGCCGAAAACGATAACGCCCCCGAACCAAAGCCAAAGGCGCTTCTGCTGGTCCCATAACCGAGATATTTTTTTCCCGTGGCGCTGCCTGACGCAATGCGCGCGCATAATGTTCTGCTGCTTGGCGCTGTTGTGCAGACACGATCAAAGAGGCAAGCCGCCCATAGGGAGGCAAATGATAATGCTGACGCGCTGCAATCTCACGTGTGTAAAAATCTTCTGGCTGGCATGCAAGTAAGGCTTTGATAACCGGATGATCTGGTTGATAAGTTTGCAATAATCCTAAACTTTTCAATCCCACACGCCCTGCTCTTCCGGTAACTTGAGAAAGCAGCTGATAGGTACGTTCACTTGCGCGTAAATCGCCATTGGCAAGACCAAGATCAGCATCAATAACACCAACCAGAGAGAGCTTGGGAAAATGATGTCCTTTAGCGACCAACTGTGTTCCAATAATAATGTCCACATCGCCATTTGCAATGGCTTGTAATTCGCTTCGCAACTTCCCAATCCCTCCTTTGAGATCTGTTGAAAGGATCAATGATCGCGCTTGAGGAAAAAGCATTTGTGTTTCTTCGGCAATTCTTTCCACACCCGGTCCACAAGCCACGAGATGATCTAATGTCCCGCATTCAGGACAGGCTTGAGGAAGTGGTTCATGATATCCACAATGATGACATTTCAGTTGCCCTTGCGCACGATGTTCGACCAACCAACTTGAACAATCGGTACAATGAAAACGATGTCCGCAAATTCGGCATAAAGTCAAAGGTGCATAACCACGACGATTAAGAAAAAGAAGAGCTTGTTCGCCCTTATCAAGCGTTTGTTTTAAAGCCCTTTCAAGAGCAAAGGAAATAAAGCGCCCCTTTTGCACTCCTCCTTGGCGCATATCAATCACCCGCAACTGTGGAAGTGCAACTTCTTTAAAACGGGAAGGTAAATGCACCTTTTGATAACGCCCTTTTAAAACATTGGCTTGGCTTTCAATCGACGGTGTTGCTGAAGATAAAATAACAGGAAAATGCTCAAAAGAGCCCCGTGCAACAGCCATATCACGCGCATGATAAAAAATGCGCTCTTCTTGTTTATAAGCGCTATCATGCTCTTCATCGACAACAATCAAGCCAAGCTCATGAAAGGGAAGAAAAAGTGCCGAACGAGCCCCCGCAACGACACGCACCCGCCCTTCTGCAACTTGCCGCCAGACGCGTTCTCTACGACGTGGCGTCAGATCAGAATGCCATTCTGCTGCCGCAGCGCCAAAACGTGCATAAAAACGATCTAAAAACTGCTGAGTTAAAGCAATTTCCGGCAATAAAATTAAAACCTGCTTGCCCCCTTTGAAAGCTTGAGCGACCGCTTCAAAATAAACCTCTGTCTTTCCTGATCCGGTAACACCATCAAGCAAAAAAACTTGAAACTGAGAAGATAAAACACCTTCCCGCAATAATGTTGCTGCTTCATTTTGCGCTCCCTGCAACTGAGGGGGACAAAAATCAGGATCAGGCATTGCCACAAGATCAGGAGCAGGAACCTTAACATCTTCAAAAATTCCTAGCGCTTTTAAACCTTCAACAACAGAAACCGAAGTTCCAGCCGCATGTGCCAGACCAGAACGTGTCCATATCTTCTCATTACGCAGCAATTCCAAAATCCGTGATCGCGCTGGTGTGAGACGTTCTACATTTCCACCACAATATCGCAAACCCAGCATCTGCGCTTCCGGCTCTAAAGCAGCCGGTACCGACAAAACCAATCGTGCTACAAGACCAAAAGGTGCCATTGTATAGCGACTAACAAAACGCAAAAATGTGATCATTTCTGCCTTTAATGGGGGACAATCAAAAACATGAAGCAGAGAGCGTAATTTTTCACGCGCCACAGGAGCAGACTTTTGCCCATCGGCTGTCTGCTCTCCAACGTCCACAACAAAACCGCAAAGCTCACGCCCCATCAACGGAACCCGAACAAAGGAACCAACGTTCACCTCCATAGAAGATGGAACTTTATAACTATAAGCGTGAGCAACAGGAAGAGGAACCAATACGGATACAATCTTTTCCTCTATCATGTTTGAATTCATCTTTTAAACCAATCTACGACCTATTGAACACCAACAGGCCTAAACCTTAATCTTTAAACACTCTTATAAAATTCATTGCAGGATTCAATCCCCCCGATTACAACACTTTTCTAACAAAAATTCTTTTTAATACTCATTTCATCACCAAAGTGCCAATAAAAGAACCAATCTCATCGTCTATAATAAAAAACTCTATAGCAAAAAAAACAGCGCCATTCTTCTGTGCAAATAAAGCGCATCACTATTAAGCATTCAACATGCTATCGGTTAAGTGCATCCTTCAACAAAGCGATCCCATAGTATGACTTCTTCCCAACGCACACTTTTATTTTTTTACCGCCTCATATCTCAATTTATCTTCAACAAACTGATTTATAAAGATATAATCATCATTTTACCTATTGTAATAAAACCCTCAATACGATGAATTTTTCTCATTTCAACCCCATCGAGGAACATTTGTAAATCCTTATTGATGAAAGAGTATCCCATGATTTTAATTATAGGGAGAATAATATTGCAAATGGAGCCGTTACAATATTCACTTTGGCTTTGTGCCAAAACGTGAAAACACGTGTATACATCTTTCAGCTTGATTGAGAATCAAGCAACAATACAAGCAGCACAAAAGCGTATTGTTGAAGAATGGAGAACACAGAATAAATCAATGTAATTGACCATAAAAAAACCCTTCATGCGTAAAATTTTACAGGCGTTCTTCAACAGTGTTTTACGACAAAATAAATCCATCCGCTTTCATCAAAAACAAAGTTAAACATACCCCCTAAAAAAGGAAGGTATCTTATGATGCACTCTCAAATATCAAGAGCAATCGCAAATAGGAAATGAGCAAAGTGTTTGATAATGCTAGCTTATTTCCATAAATATAAAAACACCGCTACGCAAAGATGCCAATACGCAAAAATGTTGGTACGCAATGAATTCTATACCTTATCACGAGTAACACTATGAAATGGGTGTGGAAACGATAAATCATATTTCTTTACCGAAAACGGGTACATGATTAACACCATAGCATTCTTGTTCTTTACACAGATATTAATTCTTTCTCTTGCTTTTGCAGTCAACAATAGCGCATAACAAAAAATAGGATAAAGCTAAAAAGAAGAGGTTAGAGATGAAATTTTTTGTGGATAGCGCCAATATTGAAGAAATTCAAGAGTTACAGAATTTAAGCCTTGTTGATGGTGTCACAACCAATCCCTCTCTTATCCTAAAATCAGGACGCAATATTCTTGATGTTACAAAAGAAATTTGTGCTCTCGTTAGCGGACCTGTTTCTGCTGAAGTTGCAGCAACGGAATTTGAAAGCATCATGAAAGAAGCAGCTGTTTTAGCAAAGATTGCCGACAATATTTGTATCAAGCTTCCTTTAACACTCGATGGATTAAAAGCCTGTAAAGCCCTCACAGCAGCAGGACTAAAAACAAATCTCACACTTTGTTTTTCTGCCAATCAAGCCTTATTAGCCGCCAAAGCAGGTGCAACATTCGTTTCACCTTTTATTGGTAGACTTGATGATTGTGGAAATGATGGAAGTGAACTGCTTCATGAAATTCGCACAATTTATGATAACTATAACTTTGAAACACAAATCCTAGCCGCTTCAATCCGCACCGTTAATCATGTCAAAGAAGCAGCACTAAGCGGTGCTGACATTGCAACAGTTCCACCAGCAATCTTAAAAGCACTGGTCAAACACCCTCTCACCGACAAAGGGTTGCAAATATTCCTCAACGACTGGAAAAAAACAGGACAAAATATTGCTTAATATCTAGAATTTTTATTGGAAAGATCTTTTGAAAGTAACAAAAAGATCTGTTCAGCCAACTCTTCCGCAACACGTTTTTTTGCATCTTCTTCTGCTTGCAGCGTTGCATATTCTTGACGAAGTCGCTCAAAAGATGCATTCATCATTGCTGTTCCTTTTGCAACAAGAGTATTTTTCATATCCTGCAAAGTGTAAGAAGCTCTGCTCATAACAGTTCCAACAGAAGGTCGTCCCTTTCTCTTTTTCTCGAAATCAACCTCTATCTGCATCGATTCTCTGGTAAAGACGGATATCTGCAATGCCAATTGATAAGCAGGTAGAGAAGGTTTAGCACCATTTCCATACAAAAGAAATAGAAGATGATTGCGCACCATTTGTCCAAAACGATCCGAAGGTTCTTCCACAACAATAGAAGCAAGCTTTTGCGCTAATCCCAAAGAAGCTTGTCCAGAAGGGTGCCCAGAAGCAGGATTCCCATAAGAAGCAGAATCCATTGTCATTGCACTCTGCAACTCTTGACGGTAAAGCGGTTCAACTTTGCATCCACACAACAGTGTGAATACACCAGCTAAAATGACAAGAATAGAACTTCTAAAAAACGACATTCACAATCCTTTGTGGAACAACAATGATTTTTTTCACAGGCTTTTCAATCAGCTGCGCCTTTACAAAATCTAACGCCAAAACCGCTTCTTTAATCATCACCTCATCAGCAGTTGCTGCAACGCTCACCTCACCACGTTTTTTACCATTAATTTGTACTGGCAAAGTATAGCATTCCGCAACGGTTAACGTGGGATCATAAATAGGCCAAGCAAGCGCAGATATTAAATTTTTTCCCCCTAAAGCAGCATGACATTCTTCTGCTAAATGGGGCATCATGGGTGCAATCATAGCAAGAAAAAAATCCATAGCTTGACGTAAAGAAGCTTTCATTTCATCGTCAACACTTTCTATCCTATTTAACAACGGCGCCATAATATTCAAGAATTCATAAAGGCGTGCAATAGCCCGATTAAAAGCGAATTTTTCCAAATCATCTTCTACAGCGCAAAGCGTGCGATGTGCGACCTTTGAGAGTTCCAAAGCCGCTCCCTGATGCCCTGCACAAGGCGCCACATCCTTTAAAATAGAAGCACTCACAGCCACATGGCGCCAAACACGCTGTACAAAGCGATGTGCACCTTCAACACCAGATTCTGTCCAAATGACATCCCGCTCGGGAGGAGAATCTGACAACACAAACCAACGCACAGTATCAGCGCCATAAGATGCAATAATATCATCAGGATCAACGACATTCTTTTTTGATTTTGACATTTTCTCAATCAAACCAATCGTCACTTCACTTTGATCGGTTAATTTATAAGCACACCGCTTTCCATCTTTTTCAACAATCGAAATTTCTGCTGGAGAAACCCACCCTTTACCATCTCGATAGGTTTCATGCACCACCATACCTTGGGTAAAAAGCCCCTTAAAAGGCTCATCTACCGTCACATGACCGACCAATTTCATAGCACGCATAAAAAAGCGTGCATAAAGAAGATGCAAAATGGCATGCTCAATTCCACCAATATATTGTTGCACAGGCAACCATTCAGCTGTTGCTTGTTTGTCAACAGGTCCCTGCGCAAAAGGAGCCGTAAAGCGTGCATAATACCAAGAAGAGTCAACAAATGTATCCATGGTATCGGTTTCGCGTTTGGCAGGTTGACCACAGGAAGGACAAGTAACATTCTGCCATGTTTCATGTCGTGCAAGAGGATTTCCTGGTTGATCAAAAGTAACATCATCAGGCAACACAACCGGTAAATTAGCACGTGGAACAGGAACAACCCCACAAGTTGTACAATGGATCATCGGAATGGGGCACCCCCAATAACGTTGACGCGAAATCCCCCAATCACGCAAACGAAATTGCACTGTTTTCTTCCCTTGCGGTTGCCCATTGAGCATTTGTTTTTCAAGCTTTTTAGCAGCTTCTTCAAAAGCTTGTCGGGGTGTCAAACCATCCAAAAAACTAGAATTGATCATCACCCCATCACCCGTATAAGGTGTTTCAGTAATAACAAAATCTTCTGCTTGCTCTCCTTTTGGCAAAACCACGGGTTTTATTGGAAGATCATATTTACGCGCAAAATCGAAATCTCTCTGATCATGAGCTGGACAACCAAAAACAACCCCTGTTCCATAGTCCATAAGCACAAAATTCGCGATATAAACGGGAATATGTACTGTTGAATCGAAAGGATGAACAGCCAAAAGGGGCGTGAGAAACCCTTGTTTTTCAGCTGTTTCAAGTGCTGCCGTTGTCGTTCCACCACACCGACAATTTTCAATAAAAGCACTCAACGCTTTGTCTTTTTTTGCCAAAGCTTGTGCAATAGGATGATCAACAGACAGAGCCAAAAAGGAAGCGCCAAACAGTGTATCAGGACGCGTTGAATAACAAACAACCTCATCAAATTTCTCACAAACATCATCAGCATCACCCGCCGACTTTAAAGCCCAACGAATCAGCAAACCTTGTGATTTTCCAATCCAATTTTTTTGCATGGTGCGAACTTTTTCCGGCCATTGGTTCAGCTCTTCAAGCCCTGCCAAGAGATCTTCACTAAAGTCGCTAATTTTGAAAAACCACTGCGTCAACTCACGTTGTTCCACCAACGCACCAGAACGCCATCCCCGCCCATCAACAACCTGTTCATTGGCCAAAACAGTATGATCAACAGGATCCCAATTCACCTTAGCCACTTTACGTGCTACCAACCCCTTTTGATAGAAATCAAGGAACAACATTTGTTGGCGGTGGTAATATTCCACATCACAAGTCGCAAATTCCCGAGTCCAATCTATCGAGAGCCCTAATTGCTTTAATTGCCCACGCATCACCGCAATATTTTGATAAGTCCAAGTTTTAGGGTGCACTTTATTTTGCATAGCAGCATTTTCAGCCGGCATCCCAAAAGCGTCCCACCCCATAGGATGAAGGACATTAAACCCCTTGGCGCGTTTATAGCGTGCAACCACATCCCCCATGGCATAATTGCGCACATGCCCCATGTGAATACGGCCAGAAGGGTAAGGAAACATCTCTAAAACATAATATTTTTCACGAGCATCTTCTTGGACAGTCTGAAAAATTTTCTTTTCATCCCAAATTTCTTGCCATTTTTTTTCTCTCGCCCGTGGATTATAGCGTTCGCCTATCTTATAATGCTCAATCGTCATTCCCATTATACTCTTTTAATAAAACTGAACAAAAAAACTTGTTTTATTATGCTTGACCATGGATTAACCTCATCGTCAACATTTTCGTGAAATATTTCCCTAAGTATTTTATAAAACTTTAAAAAAAAACGACCAACTCTTGAACAAAAAAGGTAAAGCACAAAAACATGAATACACAAACGCCCCTCAATGCCCCTTCCACTGAAGCATGGCAAAACCTTCAAAAAGACATTGCTGAAACATGTCAAGAGCTACAACGCCCTGTAGAAGAAATTGAACTTATCGCTGTTTCAAAAACTGTTTCTGCTATTGATATACGACCCCTTTTACAAGCAGGCCAATCTTTGTTTGCAGAAAACCGCGTACAAGAAGCGGCACAAAAATGGCTCGGGTTACGTCAACAATTTGAAAATATTAAACTCCATCTCATCGGTCCCCTACAATCGAATAAAGCCGCTGAAGCTGTCAAACTTTTTGATGTCATCCAAACGGTTGATCGTGAAAAAATAGCAAAAGTTTTGATGGAAGAAATGCAAAAGCAAAAAAGGCATCTTCCCTGCTATGTTCAAGTCAATATTGGCTTAGAACCGCAAAAAAGTGGTATCGCACCACAAGAAGTGATCCCTTTTGTTTCTCAATGCAAAAACAATTATGGACTTGATATCATCGGACTTATGGGCATTCCCCCTGTCGACGAAAACCCCGGTCCCTATTTCGCGCTCTTAGCAAAATTAGCAAAACAAGCAGGTCTTCCAAAGCTTTCCATGGGTATGTCCAGTGACTTCAAAACCGCTCTACAGTTTGGCTCTAATGTCCTTCGCATTGGCTCCGCTTTATTTGGAAAACGCCCTGTGTAAAGCAATTTCCCCTCATATAAATTCCCATTGAAAATTCTACGAACAAGCCAAAAACAGCAGAAATGAGAAAAATATTTCCTTCAATCTCAATAAAGGAGCAATTCTAGCAAAAAAGATTCCAGTCCCTCTTTCATCCTGTTAGCAAAATAAGCAAAAAAGCTGGTCTTCTCAAATTTCTCACCGGCACATCCACAACACGTACAATAGCTTCAAAATAGCATTACAATTTGGCTCTCATATTCTCGCATATTGGCTCTACTTTACTCCCCTCTGAACGCCTCTCCAGCAAAAGCAACATAAAAAATAAATCCTTATATAAAAGCAAAATGATAAGAGGGGCGTTGAGCATGAATGAAAAAACTGTCGCAAAATCACTAATAGCAAAAGAATATTGAATACGATTATCGCAATGATTTTCATTGAAAATCACGCATTCTCTTAACTTCTCCAACATGCGTAAACAATTTCCCCGCATGCCAATGGCGTAAAGCAGGCAAAAGAGGCTTATGGCTGCATAATACAATAACAAAACTCTTTCATGTAAGTCACTTGAGCAAAATAAACATCTCAAATACCCAATAGAGCACCAAGAGCCGCGCTAAACAACATGCTAGCAATCTATAAGATCAACGATAGCATAGAGGCTTTCCATGCTCTACAAAGCATAACATACGGTCAATATTCGCCTGAAAAATAAAAGAACGAATCTCACGCATGTGCGCATAATACATGCAAGAAAAACAATGGCAATGAGACCGATTTCAATAACGATATTTCTTTATCTTTCTCGTAAACAAAGAGAAAAACTTCAACTTTTCATATGCGCAATTTTTCTGATTTTAAACTTTAATTAAGAAAAACCATGGGGTATTTCTTATATTTTAAAATATTGTAAATAATATTATTATCTTTTTAAGAAAAAAATTAATATATACATAACATATATATGATTTATATAGTATTTTTATTTCCATTTTTAAAATTTATCTTTGACAATGATCTAAAATACGTAATAACCATTTGAAATGTATCATTGTGATACTACTTTTAATGTGGATAATTAAGGAGAATTAATATGTTTGGTTCATTCAACACATTCGGTCATATGGCGACAAAGATATCTCTGAAGTTAAATAATTTTGTAAGTATATTTGTAAGAATATACCAAAATTAAATATCTACATCTGTGCATAAAATAATTTTCAGAGATATCTATTGTGGATCACATCTTATAATCAGGATTTTTTTATAATGAATATTTGTTATGAAATCGTAAGAATGTTTTGTATTCTCATTGTCTTTATCCCTATATATGCTATTGGTTTTTAAAAGTGGTAGTTACAGTTGGAAAGTAAATATAAAATAAACTTTATATACAGTAATTCTTTTCATTATTTCTGATATTTTGGTTTAATTAATTATTAATAAACTTATTCTTTTTTAAATAAGGGAATACAAAATAAAAAACATTTAAAGCGATAATCAATAAAGCACCTTCATCTCCCTTTTTATATGATATTTTTTAGTGCCTTTATGCTTTTATAAAAAGCTCTTTACTACAATAGATTCTGCCACATTTGAATATCCTAAAAGCATAAAATACTCTCTTGAATACAAACGTATCAGATTTTAAAAATTGACTATTCTAATCTTTGTCATTTAGTCTAACCTCACAATGAAAAGCTTTTGGGAAAACTCTGCCACAAATATAACCATACAAAAATACAGAGGCAGATTTTTCCAAACAATAAAAAGAGGGAAACATGACTGAAAAAATTTATCCAATATCAGAAGAGATCAAAAAAAATACTTTACTCGATGAGGAAACTTATCAACAATGGTATCGAGAAAGCATCAATGATCCAGAAAGCTTCTGGGCCAAACATGGTCAACGCATTGAATGGTTTAAACCTTTTACAAAAGTAAAAAACACTTCTTTTAACGGAGATGTCTCCATTCAATGGTACGAAGATGGGATAACAAATGTTACCTATAATTGCATTGATCGCCACCTGAAAACCCATGGAGACAAAATCGCGCTCATTTGGGAAGGAGATAATCCTTATCATGATAAAAAAATAACCTATAACGAGCTTTATGAACATGTTTGTCGTTTTGCTAATCTTTTGAAAAGTCGTGGCATTAAGAAAGGCGATAAAGTAACCATTTATCTTCCTATGATTCCCGAAGCAGCCTATGCCATGCTTGCTTGTGCTCGCATTGGAGCTATTCATTCGGTTATTTTTGCTGGCTTTTCTGCTGAAGCAATAGCAGGACGCCTTGTCGATTGTGAATCAACCTTTATGATTACCGCTGATCACGGCTTGCGTGGCGGCAAACGGATCAACTTAAAAGACAACGTTGACCATGCCATTGAGATAGCCGCGCGCCAAAACGTGCAGGTGGACCAAGTCATGGTTATACGGCGGACTTGTGGACCCATTCAATGGGTAGAGGGGCGTGATTTTTGGTACCACGAAGAGATAGCTCATGCCAAAACAGCTTGTCCAGCAGAACCCATGAATGCTGAAGATCCGCTTTTTATTCTTTATACTTCAGGCTCCACCGGCAAACCTAAAGGTGTTTTGCATACCACAGCAGGCTATCTTGTTTTTGCCTCGATGACTCACCAATATGTTTTTGATTACCACCCCGATGAAGTTTACTGGTGTACGGCTGATATTGGTTGGATAACCGGCCATTCTTACTTGGTTTATGGACCTTTATGTAATGGTGCGACCACTTTAATGTTTGAAGGCACACCAACCTTTCCTGACAAAGGCAGATTCTGGGAAATTGTCGACAAGCATCAAGTCAATACACTCTACACCGCACCAACAGCTATCCGCGCCTTAATGGGAGCAGGAAATTCGTTTGTTGAACACTCAGACAGGACGTCGTTGCGTCTTTTAGGCACGGTAGGCGAACCGATTAACCCAGAAGCATGGGAATGGTTTTATCATATAATTGGAAATGACCGTTGTCCGATTCTCGATACATGGTGGCAAACGGAAACAGGAGGGCATATGATCACACCCTTGCCTGGTGCAACCCCCCTCAAAGCAGGATCGGCCACACGTCCTTTCTTTGGTGTTCAACCCCAAATTGTTGATGCCCAAGGCAATGTTTTAGAAGGTGAAGCAGAAGGCACTCTTTGTATCAGTGATTCATGGCCCGGACAAATGCGCACACTTTATAAGGATCATGAACGCTTTATTCAAACTTATTTTTCCTCCTATAAAGGAAAATATTTTTCAGGCGATAGCTGTAGGCGCGATAGCGACGGTTATTATTGGATCACAGGACGAGTTGATGACATTCTCAATGTCTCGGGGCACAGATTAGGAACCGCTGAAATTGAATCGGCTCTTGTTTCTCATCCCTCTGTATCAGAAGCAGCTATTGTGGGTTACCCGCATCCCATTAAAGGACAAGGAATTTATAGTTTTGTGACCCTCATGGAAGGAACAGCGCCAAGTGAAGAATTGCAAAAAGACCTTATCAAGCATGTGAGACAAGAAATAGGCTCTATTGCCATATTGGATAAAATTCAGTTTGCTCCGCAGCTTCCCAAAACGCGATCAGGGAAAATTATGAGACGTATTTTACGAAAAATCGCTGAAAACGATTTTGATACTCTCGGAGATATTTCAACTCTTGCCGAACCACAAGTTGTTGAAGATCTGATTGCCAACCGACAAAACTAAAAAACACGACGAAATACAACATACGGTGGTTTTTGTTTTTTGCTAAAATTATCTCAGCATTATTACGAAAACCACCGAGGATAATAAAAAACAAAACAATTCATGAAAAGCTCAATCATTCTAACAACAAACGCTTTTCTTCATGAGAGGTAAGAAATAATTTAAGCCAAAACCTCAGGATTGGGATACGAACAAGAATAAGAAAGTAAGATAAAAAGAGCAACATAGCTTTTTAAAATCACCCAATGTCCACTCAGTGCAAAAAAAGCTTCTGAGTAAGAAGGAAAAATAGTTCTGATGTTTATGCTAGAATCCCTTTGAAATTCCTGCTAAAATCATAAATAAGGCTAAAAAAAGAAAGTATAAGTGATAATATTCTTGAGCAAAAATATTTATCTATAACGAGGGTGTATAAAAAATATTGAAAACCATGAAATCTAAAATAAACAAGCTTACAACAAAAATCTAAAGCAATGAAAGTAAGAGTTTTTAGAATAAATGATGCAATATAAAATCAGGAGTAATAATAAAAAGTGATTCATTTTGAAAATGTCGGCCTACGCTATGGAATGGGCCCTGAGGTCCTTCGTGATATTAGCTTTCATATTCCTCCTGGATCATTTCAATTTCTCACAGGTGCCTCTGGAGCAGGGAAAACGTCGCTGATGCGTCTTATGTTTTTGGCACTCAAACCCACCCGCGGTCATATTGATCTCTTTGGAACAGACACAGCATTGCTCAAACGACAAGAGCTCCCTGCGCTGCGACAACGTATCGGGGTGGTTTTTCAAGATTTTCGTTTACTCGACCACATGACCACTTATGAAAATGTCTCCTTACCTTTACGCATTAAAGGACAAGAAGAAGCAACCTATCGCAGTGAAGTGGAAGATCTTCTCTGTTGGGTAGGTCTTGGAGATCATATTCATGTTTTACCACCGGTTCTTTCCGGTGGGGAAAAACAAAGGGTAGCCATTGCACGCGCACTCATTGATCAACCTGAAATTCTACTTGCCGATGAACCCACCGGAAATGTCGATCCGCCCTTGGCAAAACGCCTACTGCGTTTGTTTATTGAATTAAATCGTTTTGGAACAGCTGTTATCATTGCTACCCATGATATTGCCTTAATGGAACAAGTTGCAGCACGACGTATGCTTCTCCATAACGGACGGATGACGATTCATGAATAAGTCTTTCCCCATTTTTACAAGCAATAAAAAAAATACAACAGCGATTATTCCCAGTGGTAATATTTCTGGAAAAGCATTAGTTGCCGTGATTGCTATTATGACATTTCTTTCAAGCCTCACCTTAATCGGTGTTGATTTGGTCCAACGTGCCGCCCAAAATTGGAGTAATCAGATTAGCTATGAAGCAACAATACAAATACGCCCCATTGACAATGTTGATATCAACAAAGCACTCCGTGATGCCGTACAATTGGTTAAAACATTTTCTGGTGTACAAGATGCAAAAATTGTTGACCAAAAAGCTACAGAAAAGTTACTGGAGCCATGGCTTGGAACAGGCTTCAATGTCAATGAACTACCCCTTCCCCGCCTCATCATTGTGACCCTGAAGAGAGATGAAAAAATCAATTTTGCAGCCATTAATCACGCCATTAAAACCCAAATTCCAGGAGGTCAATTTGATGATCACCGTGTTTGGGTTCATCGTTTTGCGACCATGGCACACACCACTGTTTTCATTGGTTTTTCAATTTTAGCATTGGTTTTAGGCTCTCTTATCCTCACCATCATTTTTGCCACCCGCAATGCATTGGCAGAAAATACACATATTATCAATGTCTTATATTTCCTTGGTACTGAAACTCTTTTCATTGCGCGCCAATTTGACTGGCATTTTTTTAAAACTGCGCTGCGTGGTGCTTTATATGGTGGTCTTACAAGCATATTTCTGTTTTCAGCCTTTTGCTTCTGGACGAATTATAACTTGGGAAGAGTAGAAGCTAGCCAAGTAACAGCTTTGTTTGGACATCTTTCCATAAGTTCCATCCCCTACGGAAAAATCACTCTGCTTATTATTTTCGTTTCTTTTCTCACCACCCTTACCAACCGCATGACTATTTTAGCGCAACTGAAAAAAATCGATCAATGTGAAAACGGTTTATTTTAATTTTATGACTCACAACAGCCCCAACTCATTGATGCAAAAAAATTTAGAACGTCCTCTTCCAAAACGGCCCCACTATAATAGTTGGTCTCCCTGCTTTTTATTTCGCTATTTTCCACCGACAACCCTTACTCTTTCAATCATTGTTTTCATTTTCTGGAGCGGTTTTATCATTTTTTCTGAAAAAACTGAACGACTTTCTCCCCCAACACCTCTCCCCAAAGCGGATGCCATTATCGTGCTTACAGGTGGAGAAAACCGAATAGAGACAGGACTTAATCTCTTACAAAGGGGGTTTGGTTCACGTCTCCTCATCAGTGGCGTAAACACCACAACCAATCTGAAAAGTCTCATGCACAACATGCATATTACCCCACGGCTTATCTCCTGTTGTATTGACATCGGGCATCAAGCGATTAACACCAGAGGAAACGCCGAAGAAAGCGCCGCTTGGATCAAAAAACACCACTATAGAACCCTTTATATCGTCACCCATGATTACCATGTGTGGCGCTCAATGCGAGAACTTAAATATTTAATGCCTGATATCCATTTCATTGCCTATCCTGTTAAAAAGAACAATGCTGAAAGCGCAATACAACAGATCAATCAAATCCGCATTCTTATATTCCAATATATTAAAACGCTCCAAGTCTATATCAGAACCGCATTCTAATCTTTATCCTTCTGACTTTTTAAAAACCTTGCCACCCACGAACCGCTTCATACCCTTCCACACGAGTTGCCTCTATAAAAACTCGACAGAGCTTACCCTCATACAACGCAGAACATCCCAATGCACGTGTCACTGTATTTGCACGTTCACCCAAAACATCTCTTACATCCCAAACATATCTCACAGCGCGGATCTGTACATACCATCCCAATATATAAGCTCTTGTAAATAGAGCCCCCAGACAGCCATAAGATCTCCAGACTTGTCATAAAAATCTATTTATACCACTGTCTTACCCTTCATAAAAAATGCAAACCGCCTCACCCTATATTTTGCCACCCCCCAAGTATTACGATAGCTCTTAAACCTCTTGGGATGATTGGTAAGAGGCATGCATTACGCCTTTCTTAAACACGAACATACCAACCTCGTATGACATGCAAAGAAGTAATTTTAATAGATTTAAAATGAGAAAATTTATAATACTTAGATTTCTCATTCAACAGAGAGAATGTTAAACTATCATTATAAGTCAATATATTAGTAACAATCTCTTATTCTAAAAAGCATCTTCATAAGAGCATTTTAGATCACAGATAGAAATAAGCTCAAAACGCACACCGCGACAAATACCCTACGTTTTTTATCGCAATCTTTTTTGAAATCATTTCGCTCTCTAAGATCACCTTTTGTCTGGTTTCCTCTCCCAAAAAGAACGAAAACTTTTAAACTCTATTGATCTGTAAACAATAATAACTCAGCTTCTTGTCTAACGCGTTCCACCTGCTCACTTCAATATCAGAACACCTCAAAAGACAGATTTCATGAGAATTGTCATTTCCTCTCAACATCTCAAAAGGCGACGATTCTTATTAGCAACGATTTGTAAACAATCCACTTTCTCTGGACAGGTTCCACTCAGCTTCCCCATTTATATGGTTTACTCACATAAAGCTAGACAAGAAAACCCTGCCTGAGAATATTCATCACTACCGCTAAAGCTCATGCGTCATAATTTTAGCGACCTCACTGCCTAAGGTGCTTTATCACATACAATATATTGATTTATAATGAAAATTTATTACGCTACAACTTGAATGAGAGCTCTCAATATCATCAGATTCTCTCATTTCAAATCTATTCTCTATTGAATCAATCAAAACCATTTTCTTGCACATCACATAGGACTTGCACATCACAAAGGAAGAGAGCCTGCGCAGCGTAAAACTGTACAAGAAAGACATGCCTCTTATGGACGTGTCTCAAGTGCCAAGGGCTGTCGCAATACCCACGAGCTGACAAGGTGTGTGATAGTGCCAGTTTGTTACGACACAGCGCTATTTTACCGCACAATGGATAATTTAACCTTTTCAGTTTCTCTCACTTCCAATTTTGGCAGGTTGCGCACAATTTTCATTGTTTCCAAGCTTACAGTAATAACCCGCTGAAACAATTCCAATGGATAAGCTGGATTACTCACCGTTTCAACAGCATAGCGATTGGCATCATTCACAATCCCACTCGCTTTATCCGTTTTGACAACCTGCCGCTCCATAACCCATTCAAGAGCAGGCCTGCCATTGATCACATACTCATAAGCTTCAAGAGGAATATTCTGCATCGTGATATTCGCATTATAAACCACGGTGCTTTTGTCAATAGCACCACGCTTACCAGCAAATTTCATTGCTTCAACACGATAAAAACTCTTCTCATCAGAAATCACCCAAGTTCTTGGATCACCCTGTTTATAGGTAACGGGATAGGGTTCAACCTCTTCATAATTCATATGCAAATCACCAAGCTTTCGCCCCGCTGTAACAAAAGCCCAAAAATCCTCTACCTTTTTAACTGTTGGAATACGCGGCAATTGTTTAGACAGATTATGCGCATAACGAGCACGATAATCTTCAGAATGCAAAATCCCATAAACATAATAAAACAAATCATCCTTTGTTATCATTTCGCCAGGATAAGCTGCCTTAAAATAAGCCAACCCTTCGTCCGTAAGAGCATCACGCCGCTCTAAACCAGTTTCTTTGCTTTCCTCTGCAAAATTTGCAAACAAATGAACCTGATCCCCCTCCTTATTTTTCAAGGACACAGTATCTTCATAAACATACCGTGGAAAACATTGACCAGTATCCATTGCATGAAGATTAGATAAATTCTTAGTCATCAGAACAGAAAATCCACTGCTTGCTCCAATTCCCGTAACTTGTATCACCTTATTTTCAGCCGCTTGTTCCAGAGGAAAAATACGTGGCATTTGTAAAACTCTATGGTTAAAAACACGATTGTAATAGAGCCACTGTTGTGTAAAAGGACGATAAAGGCTCTGAGTAATATACGTATCTTTAAATTTAAAAGCTTTCCCCCTTATTAATTCTTCTTTAAGGCTACTACTCCAACTAATCTTTCTAGAATCTGTATTGACAAAATCGTTCACAGCATTTGCACGTGCTTTGCGATCAGAATGTAGATACGCAGCATTAAAACGCTCTACTTCACTGTTATAAAAAGCAATCATATTGCTCATATTCTTTGCTAAAGCTTCACGACTTGAGTTATATGTCCAAGCATCACGACTAGTTTGTATACCGCCAGAAAAATTTTCAAAGAGCCTTTTATCACTGCCTTTCTTGTCACCTAAGGCTAGAAATTTTTCAAAATCATTATTGCGCTGATTCAGCCAATCGCCATGCTCATCAGGTGTAATCATCTGCCAGCTGTGTTCACGTGTGATACCACCAATACTCCCCAACCTCTGAAGTTCACGGAGCTTTTCTTTTGCTGTGAGATAATCTCCAATATCACGAAAATATATTTTCCCATGCTGTTGTGCATCCGGATTTTTAACCAAAATGGAAATCGCAATAGGTGCGCGAGACCCAGAACCAAAAATCTTTCCCCCCTCCTTTCGAGAGAGTTCTCCAGAAGTTCGTTGATTCCCCCGCAAATGGAAAATATAAAGGCTGCTAAATTCCTCGATTAAACATTTTCGTAAACCATCCGTAGAGTAACTACTGATAAAACCTGCATTTGTCACAAAACCAATAACACCACAGTCTTTTATACGGTCACTTGCCCAACGAATGGCACGAATATAACTGTCATAAAGTCCATTAACATTGCTTGCTTTAGATTGAGCGGCATAGGTTTCACGAATGCGACGATCCAATTTAGGATAGCCAATATTCTGCGCATTGTCGTTTTCACTTTTTTGTCCAGAAGAATAAGGGGGGTTGCCAACAATAACACGAATATCCAGTTCCTTCTGGTGCGCCCGACGTGTACTGTTATCCACCAGCAAATCACTGATCAGGTCTTTTTCTTGCTCATAAAGCTGGAATGTATCGGTTAAACAAATTCCCTCAAACGGAACATAATCGCCCCCCATCAGACCATGATAGGTCGTCTCAATATTAATGGCTGCAATATAATAGGCTAAAAGCACGATTTCATTGGCATGAATTTCACGACAAAATTTGTGTTTCACTTCTTCTGGCTTTATCAGACCCGATTGTAAAAGCCGCGTGATAAAAGTACCCGTTCCAGTAAAAGGATCCATGATGTGCACACCCGGTGAGCCAAGCGTTTGCCCAAATTCTTGCTCTAAGACATCATTGACAGAGTGCAAAATAAAATCCACAACCTCGACGGGGGTATAAACAATGCCTAGTTTTTCTACAGTGCGTGGAAAAGCATAACGAAAAAACTTATCATAAAGCTCTACAATCAACCTCTGTTTTGCTTTTGGATCCGTAATGCCACTGGCTCGTAATTTTACACTTGCGTAAAATTTTTCCAGATCTTTGGATTCCTTATCAAGATTTGCCTCATCAAGCACATCAAGCATACGCTGCATAGCACGCGAGACAGGATTCTCACGTGTGAACTGATAGCCTTCAAACAACACCTGAAAGACAGGACGCGTGATAATATGCTGTGCCAACATCTCAATCGCATCAGCTTCTGTAACAGCATCATTTAAGTCATCACGCAGTTCTGCCACAAACCTGTCAAAGGCTTGACGCGCCTCAGTATTTGGCTCTGCCAGAATGCCTGTTAAGCGCGTGATATGATTCTTAGCAATTTCAGCAATATTGCTCGCCCAATCCTCCCAATAATCACGTGTCCCACATTTCTTAACGATCTTTGCCAAAATCGCACGAGAAAGTTCATCTACGCAGAAAGAAAACTCCTCGTTTACCTGCTCTGTAAGAAAGCAATCATGCTCCAGACTTCCAATTCCCGCTCGTGCAGGCTGTGAGCGAACCGGAAGATTGTCTACAACAGCCGTAACAGCCTGTAACTCAGTGCTCTGCGTGACACCAATAATCTCAATCACATTGCTGATATCTTGCCCGAGGGATGCCTTATTAATCGTCGCATCAAAACGATCATCATGCGCACGCAAAGCATTTAAAATTTGCCAGATAACCCGATATTTATCATTGTTGTTCAAAGCCTGTTCCACTGGAGTATCAGGAGGAATACCAATTGGCAAAATGACATATCCCATCTTTTTACCTTCAGAGCGACGCATCACCCGCCCAACCGCTTGCACAACATCAATCTGGCTTTTGCGTGGATTTAAAAACATGATCGCATCAAGAGCCGGAACATCCACCCCCTCAGACAAACACCGAGCATTGGTCAAAATACGACAAACATCATCCCCACTATCAGCTTTCAACCAGTCAAGTAATGCACCACGATCCTTCGCATTAAAAGTGCCATCAACATGCTCAATTTCACACTTCAGAAAATGCTCATTTTCTGTATCCTCTTTCGTATAATCAAGATATTCTCTAACAACCGTAGAAAACTCATCACGCACAAGTTCAGAACTTTTAATAGTTTTACAAAACGCTAAAGCACGATGCATAGGATATAAATCCGCACCAACATCAGCCTTCATATTTTGTTTTGTCAAAGCCTTATAACAGCCAATAATCTTTGTTGCATCATCAAGAATAAGCTCAGTATCGCTATCACTAAGGCGCTTCTGAACAGCGGAACTGACCAATTTTTCGTCCATTGCTAAGACAATAACCTTATAATCTGTTAAAAGATCATTTTGTACTGCCCATGAAAAACCCCGATAAAAAAGTGTTTTACCAAAAAGCTTTTCATCATCCATAGAAGCAAGAACAGCATTAACTTCATTCGCGCGACTTTTTGCGTTATCACCAAAAATACGTGGTGTCGCTGTCATATAAAGGCGTTTCTTGGCACGAATAACATCATTGGAATGCACCTTAACAAAATTGGATTCATCCTCGCCCACCAGCGTTACCCCTGTTGTACGGTGCGCTTCATCACAAATGATAAGATCAAATGTTGGCAAACCATAGTTTTTCTGAGCATCAGCAATCACCTGAATAGATTGATAGGTTGCAAACACCACGGTCATCTTATCTGCAACACTCTTCGCCACCTGTTCTGCAAGTTTAGCAGCATCGGTTGTCGCCGGAAAAGCAAGATCAAACACATCAATTTCAGCAACATCATCACTATTTTTACGACGCTTTCCCACTTGTGTATCGGAACAAACAGCAAAAGATCTCAATCCGATTCCTGCATCCGTTGTCCATTCACGAACCGTCTGTGACATCAGTGCCAAGGAAGGAACAAGAAACAAAACAAACTTGCCTTCACCCGCCAAATCCTCAGCAATTTTAAGACTGGTAAATGTCTTACCAGTACCACAAGCCATAATAAGCTTCCCCCGATCTGCTTGAGCAAGCCCAGCACGCACATCACGCAATGCTTCCAATTGATGTGGACGGATTTTCTTTTTATCCTCCAAAACAACTTTGCCCTGGGCTGCAAAAGTTTCCCAACGGATCGGACTTTGTTGTATATCGGAAAGATTAATCCGTATAACAGGAATATCCTGCCCCCGTATCATTGTTTCAGCGTTATCACTCCAAGTACTTTCAGTACTATCTATAATAACACGCCGCTTGAATGGAGCTTTCCCTGATGCCGAAATAAAACTATCAATATCTGCTTTTCTAATCCGATAGGCTGCATCATAAAATTTACATTGGATTGCCGCAAAACCCCCTCCATCACGAAGCTTTGCCACAAGATCGATACCAGTATCATGACCATCCCAATCATTTTCATGAGCCCAATCTTTAAAGGTTTGAACCTTCTCATAACACCCAGACTGAAGAGGATCATGTGTCAGATAAGCAAGAGCAAAACGCTCAAAATATGTACCTTTATCTCGTTCGGTACGCGCTTCATCACGATAGCTCTGTAAAAGCGATTGCAGCGTCGTCATGCTTTTCTCTCTATTAAAAACATCTTCAATTATCGAATCTAGACCTATTCATTAATGCCTCTTGTTCTACCCAAAAAACTTAAAAAAAGCTTAAAATTGCTTGATTTTAAGATATTTCTTCTATGCTTAATTAAATCAACAAGAGAGAATCTTTTGATCTTTTTGAGTATCCCCCAAATCATATGATGCATTTATTGATGTCTATATCCCTATGGAAATAAACGGTAAGGCGTGATGATTTTGAAAATATTTTTTGCCTTTTGTTAAGAATACACAATAAAGTGCGCAATAATTTTAGGATTTAGCTTAAGAATGAGAGGAGGAAATGGATAGGACACCTGCGAACACACAAGACACCAAGGAAGAAACTCCACACACAAAACAGCGCATTTTACGAACGATCATGCATATAATTTCACTATAATACGCAAAATATTAGTCGTGATATTCAAAATATTGATTTTTGAAATATTTCTTTGTCTTTTGTTCTTTCGTAGACTAATTATTCGCTTCTTATACTTTATAGCGGGTGATTTTAGAATTCTTTTTTATATGTACAATATATTGATTTATAATGATAATATAGCGTCATTCATATTAAATTAGAACTCTGAATAACGTAAGATTTTCTCATTTCAAATCTGTTTATCTTGAATCAATCAAAACCACCCGCTTGCACATCACAAGCGGGATGAGTGTGTGGAGAAAAACTGTACAAGAAATGACTAAAAATGGCTCTTATGAACCGCCGCCTTAATGCAAGGTCTATCGCAACACCCACGAGCTGGCAAATATAATGATGGTGCCGGCTTATTACTTCATAAGCGTAAAGATGGAGGTGCTCAATAGATTTACCATGAACAGCGTCGCAAAATAGGCTTGGATACCTTGAAAAATGTTTCTTTAAAACAAGAGTGTTAATGTGCAACACAATGGCGCTCTGTATCGAACTTGTAGCAGGAGGAAGAATACCATACCAACTAGACATACCATTGCTCATCACTAGCGCCATTATGTTCTTTAGCAGCATAACTGCAGCTTGGTATTACGATGCTCTTACTTCATCTCACATCTGCTGAATATGAGCTTATTCTTTTTCAATAAATGAAAGCCCCTTTCATTCATACATCATTCAAAATAAGAAGCTATCCGCCTCTCAAACTTTTTGTTGTCCTCACCAAACTCATGAAATCAAACCCGCATCTCACGGTATTAGTTCTTAAGATCACGCCCCCTACCGAGTATCTGACGGCATCCTTACCCTAGAAACTCAAATGGCTTGTTTATCCTTCAGCTCCAAAATCATGAGATAAGGCAGAAAAAAGCGATGCCTTAAACAAAATATTCTAAAGAAAGCTAAGTTACTCGCATAAAGGAACAGAAAATGGCTGTGTCTTAGGTCACATTTTAAAACTTGAGCACGATCATAATTTATTTGCATAAACCTAAACACCTATAATTTGCACCACCTTCTGCAAAACTAAAAGTGAGAAATCCTCATAACCTCTTTTCCGAAAATCTTAAAAAGACTAAACGAAACCTCTTAAACTGCTCAACTATCTCGATACCAGTTCATTTTTTTGGAAGAACGCAGGTTTAAGCTGTTTTTGGCATCAACCTTCTTTTTTGTTCTTTTGTTTGTTAGCAGATATACTATTCCCTCGCCTCTTTTTAGGTTAAATCTTAAGAATCGCCGCGCAGTATATTTCACTTGTCCTCCTCTTCACATCTCAGAAGACGAGAATTTTTAACAAAATTCAGTCTGCAAGCAATCTCATTCTAACGGGTTCCATTTAACTTCTCCTTAATAGGATTTACTTCCATAAGACTCGACAAGAAAGATTTAAAAATATTCATCATGCATTCTCAAAACATTTAATGCCTTAATAAGGCTTATATGCCTACCATATCTCACATGATGGGGTGCCCTATAAAACGTTCACCTCTAGTGGTACGCTCCACTTAATGAACAAAGCGTTTTCTAAAATAGAGCAGCAAATAATGCTAAACTTTTTCCATTCATGTTTCGCTTCATAAATGCTTCATCCAGTGGAAAGCATCACGAACAAACATGCCCCCAATTGATAAAGCTTAATCGCGTGAAAGAGCGACAACAGGGTCAAGCCGTGAAGCTTGCCGCGCTGGAGAAAAGCCAAAACATATTCCTATGAGGGTTGAAAAAGTAAGAGACATAATGATCGATTCAATGGTATAGATAAGATGGATAGGTGCCTTAAACAGAAGAAACAAGCCACCGATAGAAAGCCCAAGCAAGATCCCCAAACCACCACCAATGACACAAACCAACACCGCTTCAATGAGAAACTGCTGCAAAATATCACTTTGGCGTGCACCAACTGCCATACGCACACCAATTTCATTGATCCGCTCAGAAACGGTGACCAGCATAATATTCATCACCCCAATACCACCTACAATCAGGGAAATCGCTGCAATTGAAGAAATTAAAAGTGTTAAGATATGTGTACTCTCCATGATACGTTCACGAAAGAATTCTGAATTTCTAATGAAAAAATCTTCTCCACCATGCCGCATAATGAGAAAACGTTTCACCATGTTTTCCGCTAAATGTGAATCGACATCATCAGCAATCCTAACAGTAATTGCACGAACTTCTGTTGTACCAAGAAAACGCGTTTGCACTGTTGTATAGGGCAAATAAAGCTGTAATGTATTTGATGCATTTCCATTTGCGTGATTTTGCGAATCAACAACACCAATAATACGCGCTGGAACATTACCCACATGCACCACTTTGCCAAGAGGGCTTTCATGGCTATGGGGAAAAAGAACAGACAATGCTTCTTTTTCAATCACGAGATCAACCGCCCGATCATGGACACTTTTTTGATCAAAAAACTGTCCTTTGAAAACTTTAAGCCCCTGTATCTGAAAGAATTGTTCTCCCACCCCCACAATGACAGCATTGACTTCAACTGCACCAAAACGCACTTTTGAGCTTGTTGAAATCTGAGGTGTTACACCAGAAACATAAGGTAACCCAGACAAGGCTTCTGCATCAGCTTCAACCAAACTGGTTATTTTTTCTGCTTGTGGATCAGAAAAACTTTTGCCAGGAAAAATGGTTAATGTATTAGCACCCAAACTTTTAAAATTTTCCAGAATTTTCTCTCGTGTACCATTCCCTAAAGCCACCATAGCAATAATCGCCCCAATACCGATAATCACCCCAAGCATTGTTAGAAAAGTCCGCATGCGATGTGCATTCATTGCCAACAGAGCCATCACAAACGCCTCACGGAATCGCTCAACAAAAGAACGAAAAAAGCCTAGTTTTTGTTGGCCTTTTAGATTTTGTTGTTCCTGAAGAGATTTTCCACCAACTTTTGTTTTTGCAACCCTTGACCGCTTATCAGCAATAATTTCCCCATCACTAATTTCGATAATACGCTCTGCTCTTTCAGCCACCTGCATATCATGGGTTACAATGATAATAGTACGTCCCTCTTGATGAAGTTCATCCAAAATATGCAATACTTCTTGCCCACTCTTTTTGTCCAATGCACCAGTTGGTTCATCTGCAAGAATGACCTCCGCATTATTCATGAGCGCCCGAGCAATAGAAACACGTTGTTGCTGACCACCGGACAGCTGATTTGGACGATGATTTATCCGATCACCCATGCCCAAACGTGTTAAAAGATCCTGTGCCCGCTGTTTCCTTGCTTCCACGGCACTTCCCGCATAAATAGCCGGAATTTCAACATTACCAAGAGCTGTCAATTCATTCAACAAATGGTAACGCTGAAAAATAAAACCAAAATGATTACGTCGCAAAGCCGACAATTCATCCGCAGAAAGGGAAGCTATTTCTTTACCAGAGATCCAATAACGGCCAGAAGTTGGGCGGTCAAGACAGCCTAAAATATTCATCAAGGTAGATTTACCTGAACCGGAAGCACCTACAATTGCCACCATTTCACCACGTTTAATGGTAAGATTGATGTTTTTCAAAACGGTAACAAACGCTTCGCCCGCAGGAAATTTGCGCACAATATTTTCCAAGACGAAGACAGCATCTGCTTGATTTGTGCTCATGCTTTAACTCTCGTCTTCGCTATGCATGTTAGAAGACTCGGGCATCAATCCATCAGACGAACTGGTGACGACGACATCACCCTCGTTAAGTCCTGAAATAATCTCTGCCATAACCTTATTATTCAACCCAACGCTCACCTGTTTAGTAACCAACTTATTTTCCCCCACCAAAACAGAAACCCATGCTTTACGCTCTCTTGTCTCATCGCGTAAAGCATTACTTGGAACCAACAAGACATTCTGTGCGCGCCCTAAGATAATATGAACTTGAGCAGTCATATAGGTTCGCAAAAAATTGTCCGCATTATCAACATGTAGAATTCCATTGTAATAGATAGCCGATGATATTAAAGCACTAGAACCACTCACCATACCAGGATTAATACTCACATCAGCACGAATTGTTTCAGGAGCCGGCTCTACTTTTTCTAAAACGCCTTCATAACGACGCTGTGAATTACCTAAAACTGTAAAATAAAGTGGTTGTCCAGCTCGGACTTTAAGAATATCTGCTTCTGAGATTTGCGCCTTAATCGTCATCTTTGATAAATCACCCAAAATAACAATTGTTGGCGCCGACTGAACCGCATTCACATTCTGCCCTTCTTCCACAACTGTTGCCAAAACCGTTCCCGCTGCAGGGGCAGTGATGCGTGTATAACCTAAATTAACCTCTGCACTCTCCACATCAATTTGTGCTTGCACAATCTGCTGACGAAGTTGTTCAATTTGCGCCTCGCGTATTTTCACCTGTGTCGCAGCCTCATCGAGGTTCGCCCGTGAAATCGCCCGTGTTTCAATCATTTTTTTCTGACGCTCTAAATTTTTCTGTGCAAGAGAAAGATAGGCTTCTTGTTCTACCAAACTCGCATAATAATGCGATAATGCTGCTTTTTTTCTTTTTAAATCATTTTCCTGATCTGTAGGATCAATTTCTGCCAAGAGATCGCCTTCTTTCACAACACTCCCAGGGGAAACATGCATTGACACCACACGCCCTGTTGCTCGCGCACCAACAGCCACCAACCGGTAAGGACGTACAAGACCAGAAGCTAAAACACTTTCCTCAATATCCCCACGTTTCACCACCGCGGTTATATAAGTTGGAGTAGATGTTCCAAAAAAAACAGAACGTAACCATAACAGCAAGAGAATGAGAAATATAGCAGTTAAAAAGAAGGAAAGTTTTTTGTGTTTTGTAATGAAATTTTTGAGTAAGTTTTTTTTCATTTCCCTACCTTTGCACGCGAACGAGGTGCATTATCAACGACTTCTGGACGCGATACATCAACAACGCCATCCCAGCCCCCCCCCAATGCTTTCATCAACGTGATATATTGCGTAACCAAAGAAACACGGCTATCTTTAAGCGCCATTTGTGCAGAATAATAAGAGCGATCAGCATTTAACAATTCAAGAAAACTAGTATTTCCATTCTCAAAAAGGTTCCGTGAAAGTTTTAAGGAATGAAGAGAAGCTTTATTCGCAACGATTAGCTTTTCTAAGCGTTGATGTTCCTTCGTTAATCTTACAAGCGCATTTTCTACATCTTCTAAAGCTTCCAACACAGCAGCTCGATAAGTAATAAAAGCTTGATCACGCTGCGCGCGCGCTACCGCAATAGAAGCCTCGACCTGACCTCCATTAAAAAGAGGAAAACGAAGACCAGGTCCAAAAGACCAGCCAATCGTTGAATTTTTCCATAATTGATCAATTGCCGTTGCTGCTGTCGAAATATTACCTGTTAAAGTAAGTGATGGATAACGATCTGCTTCACGTTGACCAATCCGTGCTGTCGCTTGCGCATATTGACGCTCTGCCCGTCGCAAATCTGGACGTGTTAACAAAATATCGGCTGGAATTCCTGCTGGTATCGGCCAGCGTGGTTGTGGAATCTTTGCATGCTTAGCATTTTTTTGTAAAAGATCCTTCAATGCCGTAGGCACACGACCAGTTAAGACAGAAAGGCGATGAACGCTCATTGCTAAATTCGCTTCCATCTGTGATATATCTGCTTCTGTATTTGCCATTTGTGCTTGCGCATTTGAAACATCAAGCTCAGAAACATCACCAGCTGTTAATCTAGCGCGCATCAGTTCATAAGTTTTACGTTGTGATACAGCAATTTGCCGCACAATAAACAACTTTTGTTGCCAGCCACGCATTTGCACATAATTTGTTGCCACATCTCCTAGTAATGTCACCATGGTAGCGCGCATATCTTCCACAGCCGCATCAAGGCCATAACGCGCCGCTTCAACCGCACGTTTATGCCCACCAAAAAAATCAAGCTCCCAGCTTGCATCAAAACCACTACTATACTGGTTGAACAATGCATCAGACTGTCCAGAACGACTACGGGTTCCTGAAATTGAATTGGACACATTTGGCAAAAGAGTTCCCACAACCTGTCCTAAACCCGCACGCGCCTCACGTACCCGAGCTTTGGCAACAGCAACATTATTATTTCCAGAAATCGCGTAATCCATTAACGCATCTAGAACAGGATCATTCAAATGCCGCCACCATCCGGCAAGCGCAATGGGCTGCCCTACAGTCTGTGCAGATTTTTCTCCCCAAACTGCTGGAACACGAAAAGATGTTTTCTGGTAATTAGGACCAACCATACATCCTGACAAAAGCAAACACAACAAGACACTAAAAAATAATCCACGAGAAGCGCCCCATTTGAGATTTCTGATATACATCCAGTCTCCCGCATTCTTTCAGAATCATTATTTAATATTAATACTTTATTTACCTCTTATTTCAAACTTGACGTGAAAAATCAAATACAGTTTGCACAGGAATATGATCTGAAGGACGTTCCCATCCGCGCGCATCACGAAAAATCGAAAGATCTACAACAAAAGGGGCTAAATCTTGAGAAGACCAAACATGGTCAAGCCGCCGCCCATAATCGGTAAATGCCCAATCGCGAGCACGATAACTCCACCATGTGTAAAGCTTGGTAGGAACAGGAATATGCAACCGCATCAGATCAACCCATCCACCTTGACAATACAAATCCTGTAAACGCTCGGTTTCAATGGGAGTATGGCTTACAACCTTCAACAATTGCTGATGAGACCAAACATCCTCTGCCAAAGGAGCAATATTTAAATCTCCCACCAAAAGAGAAGAAAGACCATCGCCTTGATCCGCACGAATGGAGGACATTCCTTCTAAAAAATCAAGCTTATGACGAAACTTTTCATTCACATCAGCATCAGGGATATCTCCCCCAGCAGGAACATAAAAATTATGAATCCGCAAGCTTCTCCCATGGGCTTCCACAATAACTGAGATATAACGGCAATCTTGGTTTTGACAAAAAAAACGTTTTTCTACCTTTTTAAAAGGCAAACGAGAAACAATAGCCACCCCGTTATAAGATTTTTGTCCACTCAATGCGATATGCTTATAACCCGCTGCTTCAAAAGCCTCCACTGGAAATAAAGCATCTGGACATTTTGTTTCCTGTAGACACAAAACATCTGTGGAAAAGAGTTCCAAATACTGAAAAACCTGTGCAAGACGCAAACGAATAGAATTAATATTCCAAGTCGCAATACGAAAGAACATTTGTTTTAATCCCAATGACGTAACACTCTTTCTTCATTTCTTCGAAGGAAGTGCAAACATCCCATTAGCGAACCGGACGTCTGTCCGCACATTCATAATCTGCACAGTAGTTTCCAAATTTTGTTGGTCAACAATTGTCCACTGTCGCAAAGCAGAGCCTTTAGAATCAAAAACCATCCTTATTTGCCCTGCCCCAATCGTTTTATCACGCAGAACAATCGTTACAGCCCCTGGATCTTCGCGAAATGCGAACAAGCGCCCAGAAGATACATCAATTTTATCATCCAACAAAAATTTCATTGGCGTTTGCGAAAGTTGTGAAAAGTTCCAAGTATTCAAAGCCCGATTGTTAATACCCACAAATTGGCCATCTGAAATAATCTGTAAAGGCATTTTTTTGTAAATGAAACGAATTTTCCCTGGGCGCTCTAAATAAAATGTCCCCTGAGACATTTTTCCCTTTGGACTAAACTGAATAAAATCACCTGTCATTGTTTTGATTGCCGCAAAGTGATTCACAACATTTTGCGCCTTTATCACTTTATTAGATGCTTGCGAAAAAACAGGAAAAGTTAAACACCAAAAGACAATAATTCCCACCAACCCAAAGACTCTTCTTTGCAGTAAAAAAGACGTTTTCATAAAAAATGCTCCCAAGCAATACTTAATTGACTTTATAATTCATAACTTAAGTGATCAACGACGAATAAATACCCTTCTTTATAAGATAAAGATATTGTTTGAAAAAAATATCAAAAGATTTTTAAAAGTATTCTTCTTCGACAGTCTCCAAAACTTTTCGCTTACCTATATCATTAGCTGGACTAATGGTGCCTTCTTCTTCCATCCTTTCGATCAATGTGGCGGCACGATTATAACCAATGCCTAAACAACATTGAATATAAGAAGTTGAAGCCTTACGATCACGAAGCATAATAGCAACAGCTTGACAATAGGAATCATCTGCTAAAGAAAAAGCTAAAGAAACATCCTTTTTTATTTCTTGCGGTATCGTTTCCAAATAACCAGTCTGCGTTTAAGTTTCCGAAATCATCAAATTTTCCTGCTTTTCTGCTGATTTTCTAAACGCATAATATATTCTTTCCCACCCCTAATCTATGAAGCAACATAAATTATAGTCAAGACATAATGGATTAAGGACTAAACATATTACTCGCGAACCTGAAAGCTCTTTTAAGTGTCAAAAATGCTTTTTTGACTTCCTTCCCACCCAAAAGAATAAAAATCTTCATCCGAACCACTCTGTAAACAGTTTGGAGTTTAGCAAATTTCACTTAGCTTCCCACCCCATATAATTCATTTATATTAAGACTCGACAGATCAGCCTTGCCCTAAATATTTAGAGCGCACTTAAAAAGACACTTAAATACCAAACCTTACATGCTTTTACCCCCTCTACACTCGCAATGACATTATTTTATACCAAGATATTGATTTATAACAATTTATCTTTTTAACTTAAATCATAACGCCAAATACAATAAGATTCTCTCATCACATACTCTCTCATATTAAATCAATTCAAATCATTTGCTTGCACATTACAAGCAAGGTTGGTGTATGGATAAAAGTTATATAAGATAAAGAATCCCCTTATAAGGAGTCTTAAGTACCAAGGAGCTATCGCAAATTGAGAGCTGGTATATGAAAATGCAGACTTTCTACGATACAATAGGATAAACACTTATTTTATAAGGTATTATAAAAAACAACTATAAAGATTTTTCAAAAGCGCTCTTCTTCAGCAGGCACTAAAATTTCTCGTTTCCCTGCGTGATTTGCTGGACTAATAATACCTTCTTCTTCCATCCTCTCAATCAATGTCGCAGCGCGGTTATAACCAATGCCTAAACGGCGTTGAATATAAGAGGTTGAAGCCTTACGATCACGAAGCACAATAGCAACAGCTTGACTATAGGGATCATCTTCTGAAGGAGAAGACAAAGAAACATCAGCACCATCCTCTTCAACTTCTTGCGTAATTGTTTCTAAATAATCAGGTCGTGCTTGCTCTTTGAGATGCGCAACAACCTGCTCCACTTCATCATCCGCAACAAAAGGCCCATGCACACGCTGAATACGTCCTCCTCCCATCATAAAGAGCATATCTCCTTGTCCCAATAATTGCTCGGCCCCCTGTTCGCCTAAAATTGTTCGGCTATCAATTTTTGAACTCACAGAAAAAGAAATACGTGTAGGAAAATTGGCTTTGATCGTCCCAGTAATAACATCGACGGAAGGACGCTGTGTCGCCATAATTACATGGATACCGGCAGCACGTGCCATTTGTGCTAAACGTTGAACCGCTCCTTCAATATCTTTACCAGCAACCATCATCAAATCAGCCATTTCATCAATAATGACAACAATATAGGGCATAGGACTAAAATCAAGTGTTTCCGTTTCATAAAGAGGCTCACCAGTCTCACGATCAAATCCAACTTGAATTGTCCGCACCATTGTCTCTCCCTGACTTGCAGCTTCCCTAAGACGTGCATTAAACCCATCAATATTACGAACGCCTAGTTTTGACATTTTACTATAGCGCTCTTCCATTTCACGAACAGCCCACTTTAAAGCAATCACGGCTTTTTTAGGATCCGTCACCACGGGTGTTAATAAATGGGGAATGCCATCGTAAACCGAAAGCTCAAGCATTTTCGGGTCCACCATAATGAGACGACATTGTTCAGGTGTCATACGATAAAGCAATGATAAAATCATTGTATTGATAGCAACAGACTTTCCCGATCCTGTTGTACCAGCAACCAAAAGATGGGGCATTTTTGCTAAATCTGCAACAACAGCTTCCCCCCCGATTGTCTTACCCAAAGCAAGTCCTAGCTTGGCTTTGCTGTCAATAAATTCTTGCGCCTGCAACATTTCTCGTAAATAAACCATCTCACGCTTTGCATTAGGCAGTTCTATTCCAATAACATTACGTCCTGGAACCACCGCAACACGCGCCGAAATCGCACGCATCGAGCGTGCAATATCATCTGCCAAACCAATGATACGGGAAGACTTAATGCCTGCAGCCGGTTCAAATTCATACAAAGTTACCACCGGTCCAGGACAAGCATCTATAATTTTTCCTTTGACCCCAAAATCTAACAAAACCCCTTCAAGCTCCTGAGAATTTGCTCTTAAAACAGCAGGAGAAAGTTTTGCATCCTTAACAGACGGTGGTGGAACCGAAAGATAATCTACAAGAGGAAGAACAAAACCACCCTTTGAAGAAGCTGTTAAAAACTTTCGATTTTTAACAGGAGAAACATAGGCTTTATTTTGATTTTCCTCACACTTTACTTTTTCACCTAAAAAAGTTGGCTCAATCCGATCAAATGGCTTTCCTTGCCCTTTACTCTGAAAACGCCTTTTGAAACAGAATAAACGAAAAAAACGCGCTTGTAAAAAATAAAAAAGATGCAAAAGAGCGCCACAAGTTGTCGCAAAAAAACCATGATTTTCACGATCCTCCTCTGCGGCATATTCCGTATCTTCTTCCAACTCAAAGACTGGATTAATGATTTCGTCTTTTGGAATGCTTTTTTCTTTTCTTTTCTTTGTTCGACGCCGCCATATCACATTGCCAGCAAAAGCAGCGGTGAAAAAACCTAAAAGAATAAAAACAACACTGAAAAACACCGTGTAAGGAGGAGAAAGAAAAAGAGGAAAGACTGAAGAAACAACACTTAAAACTTTATCTCCTAAAACCCCTCCCAATCCCATTGGCAATGGCCAATAAGTAAAAGAAGCAACAGGAGACATAAGGGCAAAAGCAATTAAAAACCAAATCGTTGATAGCACCCATAAAAAAAAGCGCAAAGTCAAATTGTAGATATTCTTTTGCGCCAACAAGAGAAAAGACCAAAATAACGGTGGCAACAAAACAGAAAGACTTGCCAAGCCAAAAAACTGCATAATAAAATCTGAAAAAATTGCCCCCATCCACCCCATAAGGTTTGTAACCTCATTTGTACTTGCATGGGTTAAAGATGGGTCCGCAACATTCCACGTCGCCAAAGCAAACACACAAAAAATAATAAAGCCCAAAAGCCCGAGCCCAATAAATACTCCTATCTGACGTAAAAACATCTCAATAAGACGCGAACCTTGAGAATTTCGCACTTCTAATGAATCATAAGGAGAAGAACTTCGGTGCATCTATCAATTCCAAATACAAAACTTTCATATTTTAAAGAGTTATAACTCCCTCTCTCTCTAAAAAAAGCATGAAGCTTAAACTCTGTGCCGATTTGTAAACAAATAGCCTGTAAACAATCCGACTTCTTATCTAGCGTGTTCTACCTCTAACCACTTTATATCATTCATATACCCACCACCCTAAGAGACAATCCTTCATAAGGCGCACAAAAAGCTCTCCCTGAATATTTATCACACGATCAACCAAAAAACACCTCATGTGTAAAGTGTTACATGGGTGCTATAGGCACCTTCCTAAACAAATAATATTTTTTACGCTACATCATGATAACGGCAAAATATGAATACTGTTTTAACCATCACGAATGACCACAATTTTTATCTATTTTTATCTATCATACTAACGAAATAGCCCCCTTCAGCACAAGCATACTGAAGTAACTCACACAACTTAAAAAATACACGACCATCTTTGTTTATTTTTAGTTTTCTTTTTTATCAACCAAGTGTAAAAAGAATTGAAGAAGATATTAAAAAAAGCTTATCCGATAAATCTGTAAGATGAATCACATAAATGATTAAGCAGAAAAACTCTGAAAAACCAATCTGTCATCAGATTGGCGCTAAAAAGAAACCTCGTTTTTGTAAAGCAGAGAGAAAAGTAAAGGTTAAGATATTTTAGGCAATGTAAAAAGATATTCTTTTTAAAAGAAAGCAAACTATAAACAATGGAAGAAGTATTGTGTGTTCTAATCGCAATAAAAACGTACAACCCAATAAAAAAATTAAATCTCATAAAACTAAACAATGTGATCTGCTCATTGCAGGGGGGGCAGCTGTCGGTTTAACCCTAGCGATAGCACTCAAGCAAACAGCCCCTAATCTGAAAATAAAAATCGTTGATGCTGCGCCACAAGGAGATACCCCTGCTTCTAACATACGAACCATTGCCCTTGCTGCTGCTTCTATTCGTATGTTAAAACAATTACAATGTTGGGAACCTATAAAACTCTATGCGCAACCCATTCATTCAATGATCATCACAGATACAAGCACAAATGATCCTGTCAAACCCACTCTTTTAACCTTTGAAGGCGACATTAACCCGGGTGAACCCTTTGCTGCTATGGTAGAGCATAGAGAACTCATCAACACTTTAAAAAAACGTGTCAAAGGTCTCAATATCCCTGTTATTACAAACACCCGTGTCATTGATTTTCATCAAGAAGATCAACATACAACCGTCACTTTAAATAATGAAGAGGTTTGGCAAACAAAATTGCTTATTGCAGCTGACGGAGCCCATTCGAAATTACGCCAAAAAGCTGGTCTGAAAAATTTTTCTCATCCCTATAAACAAACAGCAATCATCTGCACAGTTGAACATGAAAAACCCCATAATGGTCAAGCAATTCAACATTTTTTACCTGCTGGCCCTTTCGCTCTTCTCCCTCTCAAAGGCAACCGATCCGCTATTGTGTGGAATGAAGATCATAGAACTGCGCAATATTATCTCAAAGCTGATACACTTATTTTTGAAACAGAACTCGAAAGACGCATTGGCCATCGATTAGGTAAACTCTCTTGGGATGGCGAACGTCAAGCTTTTCCTTTGAGCCTTTCTTTAACACGTCAATGCATTAAACCACGTTTTGCTCTTGTTGGCGATGCCGCCCATACCATCCACCCCATTGCAGGACAAGGACTCAATTTAGGATTACGCGATAGCGCTGCGCTGGCTGAAGTGATTATTGAAACAGCACGACTAGGTCTTGATATTGGCTCCCTCACGGCTTTAGAGCGCTATCAAAGCTGGAGACGTTTTGAAATTGTCCGTATGGCTTTAAGCAATGATTGGCTTAATAAACTCTTTTCTAATGATAGCCTTCTTTTACGGATGCTCCGCGATACCGGCCTTGGAATCATTAATCAAGCGCCAAAAATAAAAAAATACTTCATTCAAGAAGCTGCCGGACTCACTCCAAATGCCCCACGTCTTCTACACGGCTTCCCACTTTAAGAAAAAATTCATACTATTTTACAACCTTTCCCTTCCTCCTTCAAAGAACAAAAAATTCCTATTTCATCCAATCTGTTTACAAACCGGATTCCTGTCGAGTAATTTTTTCTTGACTTCCTCCTCCCATATTTCACTTAACATAAAACTCGACAAGCAAGCTACATTATGAGAGTATTCACTACGCACTGAAAAAAACGTTTAATATCTCAGAGAGGTTGTTGCCTTATATCACCACACCTTTAAAGGAGCCATTTCACAGCATAATAAAATAAACAAGACATTTTAGCACACAACACTTTTCTTTATAAATAATAAATTCATTATTCTCATACTGAGTGAGAAATCTAAAGATCATAAAATACCCTTATTTCAAATCTCTCTCATGTTGAAGCAATCAAAATCATTCGCTTGCACATCACAAGCGAAAGTGTCGTATAAATAAAACAATTAAACAAAGCGACAAAAGCCTCCCTCTCTCAAGAACTAAGGACTTTAGCAATATTGGAGGCGAGTAAAGTATATAATGGCACCGGCTTATACTTTTTATTGAAGTAAAAATGGTGGTGTACAATGGATTTTATATGCTCATAGAGACTTTTACGTTATACTATTCACGAGAAGCGCTATAAAATAAGCTTAGTTGCATTGAAAAATTTTTCTTTTAAAAAAGCGCGTAAATTGGAAACATAAATGTATTCCGTTTGGGGCATTCTGCTTCTCAGACAAACTCTTTAACTTATTGTGGAATACCACACGACTTTAGAAAAAATATTCCAATATATAACAAAGTATTCCGTACTCTATACCATCACACACAATTGTAAAACCGCATATCATCCCCCTATTTCACACCATAAAAGAAGATAAACTTCAATAGAAATAATCCAATCCTTTTATTTTCAAATACGCTCTTTATTCATTATTCATAAACGCTCATAAATGAATTTTAATCACAAACGCTCAGAAATATGTCATAAATTCTATAAAACCCATAACAGCCATAGAAATTTTCCATTTTCTACACACTCACTCATCTCAACTAAACGAACGATAAATAAAGTAAATGCCTCATATATAATCTTACAGAAAAAATACCAAACAAAATCTATAACATCAGGCTTGTTCTACAGAACAGTATTCCAAAAATATAAGTATGCTAATTTATTAACACATTAATTGATAAAATTATCATTTTACATATTGAGTTAAAATCCCTATGCAATAAATTATTCTCATTTCGACCATTTTTGTAAATAATCAATAAAACTATTTATTTACATAGACTAAAAAGAGCAACGTTAATGAAACGATAAAAAGAAGTAAAATATCCCCCCTCTCTCACATGCCAAAAGCAATTACAATATTCCAATCTGGCATCATCATTATTCTTACCAGATTATAACAACAATACCTTTTGCATTTAAATAAACTTTTTCACGCTCCCTATCATTGTATTTGGTAACTCAATACTTTAATATATTCGTTCAGTATATTTATACAATTAAATTACCCAAAAGAGCATACTTCTTGCATTTACATTCCTTGGTATTCCCTTATCTTGTAAAGATCGCACACGTGTTACGTTACTTCGAGTTCATCAAGTGTATACCCATTCTCCAACCACTCTTTAATCCACTTAGGTCTACGTCCACGCCCATTCCATAATTCCCATTGGTTATTGGGATTTCTATAATGGCGCTCTTTGCTCACAAGATCAGCGATATCAATTCCATGGGCATTAGCAATTTCAAGAATTTTTCGTCGCGCATTTTGCTTTTCCTTTGCTTGCCGTTTTTTTAATTCCACATCGATTTGTGTACGCATCTCTTGTAGTTCATCAAAATTCATATTTTTGAGATCATTCACCTTAATTACTCCCCTTGCAAAAAAGAATTTCTTTTTGCCATATTTTAAACACAATTATAGACAATTTCTGTCCATTTATTATCGAAATTAAAATTACGATACATATATCACTTTGACGGAGATGTGCTTTGAACCACAAAGAGCTGTTTATTGGTATATCAATTACCACCACTGCATCTTTTTTCAGTTCAATTGCTGGAACTACTAAATGCAGTGCTCAAGCGCCATCACACCTCTCTGACTCTTATGAATCAGTAGTCAAAAGTAAATATAAATCGTCACTCTATAAGTTATGGCAATACGCAACAAAGAACAAGCCCTCTCTGTATAATGATAGTGTAGTTCATTATGACAAGAAAACCTCCCCTCATACACAACGGCTTTTTACTTCGTATAAATTTTTTTTGAAAAGATTTTTGCAACTAGAGAATTATATAAAACAAGCAGCTTCAATACAGTATCAAAGATTATTATTTTTTAAAAGCAGCGCCTTTCTTCGTGATTCCAATAATATTGGTTGGCGTAATGTGCTCTATTTTATTCCACACTTTTATCTTGTTGGTTGGGTATTCGCATATATTAGAAATATTCTTAGAAGAGAACAAAGCAATAATCACAAAGAATATTCTAAGCTAAACAATCTCATTCTGCAAATTTATAAAATCAAAAAACAACGAGAAAATGTACTACAAAGAATTAGCATTTGTATTAATAAAATTCTTCATAATAAGGTGTATTGCTAATGATTGTTCCAGATTTCACATTTTTTGCTGCTGCATACATATCCAATACGCCTCCCATAACATTTTCAGTTATCGCCGAACAAGAAGCGCGGGACAATGTCTATGTAACAGATGATAAAGATAACTTCTTCTATCAATCATCTCAGTTTAAGGAAACAATCGCAACAGCTAAACAGAGTGAACATAATTTTAACATAATTTTAGGGCAAATTGATGTTGGGAATGTGAAATTGTTTTCTCTTTTTGATGCGTTTGATTTTTGCAGAAATATTACAGCTGTACAAAGCGCTTTAACTTACTGCTATGAACAAACAACATCAAAGTGCATCTTTGAAAAAGCGACTTTGCAGTCTGTGCTGAATTTTTACAATACAGAAAACTCAAACCACGCCCGTATGCAAAAAATTACTTCATATATTGGAGTAAAAGCTGCTGTACGAGGAAATGAGGGCTTGCAGGAGCCTATAAAGCTTAAAAAAGAAGAACCAGAACAGACAACTAAAGTAGATTCTCTTCCTCTCTCTTCAAAAGGAGAAGAAGATGCATTTACACATAAAGAAAGTAGCGCCCACGATGCTTTTTCAGCTGAAGATTTTTCTTCATCGAGAAGATCACTGAGTGATGACTGATATTTTCACGAAAATCCAGAATTTTGATAGGATATTATAATGAAAGGTAGATAAGAAAATGTTAAAGCTCTAATTAGTAAGATTGAACAAAATCTATTCTAATTGAGGGCAAAGATAATGAAAATGATAGAACAAAACAGCGTTGATATAGCATTTAGTCAAAAAGCAGCACGTGAGATTACAGTCGTGATGCTTTCAGAAAGGGAATGGTATTTTACGTTTATTTCCGATGATCCAATCACCGGAAAGCCAAATAAATATACGTTACTTACACAAAGAGGAAAACTAAGAACTTGGGCTGATCCAAAATATCTTTTTAAGTTTCTTCATGAAAGAGGGGTCATTTGTGGGAGTTTTAATCTTAATCAGGATAAAGAACATGAAACAATTAAATATTCTTCACACAACAGCTCGTAATAAAATTGCTGCATTTTCTGCAGCTTTAACTGTGTTTTTTATGGGTAATTCAGCTCATGCACAAGCCCAAGCAGTAACTTTAAAAAATGCGGAGACAGCTCTAAAGGGGTTACAAGGCGATATTGAAAAAATTATACCTATTGCTGCTGCTATTATACTATTATGCTTAGCAATTGGTTATGCAGGACGCTACATCGGAAAAGACACATTTATACGGTGGGCAATCGGGGTCGTTATCGCAGGTTCAGCAGCCCAACTTGTTACACTGCTATTTAAAACAACATAATAATGGCATTAATTATAAATTATAAAATACAATATGTTTGTTCATATAAAAATATTATCTAGATTTTAATTAAGAGTGAAATATGCAAAAATTAATTAGTATTCAATCGAAAAATAACAACAAAATCATCGCATTTTCTGCTGCTATGATTGCGTTCTTTATAAATAGTTCTGCTCATGCACAAGCCAAACCATCGGTTTTAACAAATGCATCGGACGCTCTAACAGCTTTACAGACAGATTTAAAAGTGATTATCCCTATCGCTGCTGCTGTTATACTTTTATGCTTAGCAATTGGTTACGCAGGCCGCTACATAGAAAAGGATACATTTGTACGCTGGGCAATTGGCGTTGTCGTCGCTGGCTCAGCAACCCAACTTGTTACTCTACTATTTAAAACAACAAACTAATAGCATTAATTATAAATACAATATGTTATTTAGAACTTTAATAAGAGTGAGATATGAAAAAATTAATTAATCTAAAACCGAAAAGTAACAACCAAATCATCGCATTTTCTGCAGCTATAACTGCGTTTTTTATGGATAGTTCTGCTTACGCCGCCAGCGCAAGCGTTTTAAAAAATGCAGAGACAGCTCTAACAGGTTTACAGACAGATTTAAAAGTGATTATCCCTATCGCTGCTGCCGTTATACTGTTGTGCTTAGCAATTGGTTATGCAGGACGCTACATCGGAAAAGACACATTTGTGCGGTGGGCAATCGGTGTTGTCATCGCAGGTTCTGCAACCCAACTTGTTACTCTGCTATTTAAAACAACATAATAATGGTATCAATTATAAATACAATATGTTATCTAGAACTTTAATAAGAGTGAGATATGAAAAAATTAATTAATCTCAAACTGAAAAGTAACAACAAAATCATCGCATTTTCTGCAGCTATAACTGCGTTCTTTGTGAATAATTCTGCTTACGCCGCCAAAGCGAGCACTTTAACAAATGCAGAGAGCGCTTTAGAAGGTTTACAGGGCGATATTCAAAAAATTATACCTATTGCTGCTGCTATTATACTATTATGCTTAGCAATTGGTTATGCAGGACGCTACATCGGAAAAGACACATTTGTACGATGGGCAATCGGGGTCGTTATCGCAGGTTCAGCAACCCAACTTGTTACACTGCTATTTACAACACCATAATAATGGCATCAATTACAAATAATACAATACGATACGTTTATACGATAGGCAATCAGTATTATTATCGTGCCCTCTACAACCAAACTTACTGCAATATTATTGAAAGGTAATTCATGAATCAGTATAACACGTAATGTTTTTAATATCCATCGATTATAGGTGTGTACTAGTAATAATGTAGCCATACTGAAAAAAGGGATATTATTTATAGCAACTTTAATTAAAAGGGGATAAAGAATATGAAACAATCAAATACGTTTCAAGCGAAGGCGTGCAACAGGATTAATGTTATTATCATCACTTCAATGATGTTATTAATAATGCAATCTGCATATGCTCAGACGGAAACAGAGAGCTTGGATGCCTTCATAGGAATGCAATATGGATTAAGTGTACTTATTCCTATCGTTGCCCTCATTATTCTTTTATTACTTTTGCTTATTTATATATTTCGCATCATCGCAAGAGCTACATTTATACGATGGGCCTTCAGCGTCATTATTGCTGGTGCAGCCTTTTATATTAGCCACATATTATTTTACCTCTACTGACAAGAGCACCCCATGAAATCACAAGAACAAAAAGAATTCCCCCTATTCAAAGGAGCAACACGTGTTCCAACGATATGGGGTGTCCCCATGATGCCATTTATCGTTATGGTTATGGGGGTCGCTGTTATTGCTATGACAGTAAGTATCTTTTTGTGGATTATGGCACCTCCGTTATGGTTCATTATGGTGCAAATTACTAAAAACGATGATAAGGCGTTTCGTATCTGGTGGTTATGGATCGATACTAAATTTCGCAATCGCAACAAAGGTTTTTGGGGCGCATCAAGTTATAGTCCCTCTGATTATAGTAAAAGGAGATAAACATGACAGCTGTTGAAAGCAGCAAACGCCTTGCATCAGAGGCACCTGTAAGCCTGTTTCTGCCTTATTCACATCATATCACAGATACGATTATTTCTACTAAAAATGCGGAATATTTGTCAATTTGGAAAATTGACGGGCGTTCACATCAAAGCTCTTCAGAAGAAGATATTTTTCAATGGGTAAAAGAGCTTAACAATACTCTACGGGGTATTGCATCGGCCAATTTATCATTTTGGACGCATATTGTGCGCCGCCGTGTTTATGAATATCCTGATTCAACATTTGATCAAATGTTTTGCTATCAGCTTGATGAAAAATATCGACAAAGCTTTACTGGTTATAATTTGATGGTCAATGATTTATATCTGACTGTCATTTTTCAACCGATAGCGGATAAAATTATGTCGTTCTTTTCTAAGCATGAACGTGAAACGCTTGATCAAAAAAAGATGCGACAAGACACATGTATCAAAGAACTCAATGACATCAATCGTACTTTAGGCCAATCTTTAAACCGTTACGGTGCAGAACTTCTTGGTGCTTATGAAAAAAATGGGCATGTTTATTCTTCTGCACTTGAATTCCTTGGAATGCTTGTCAATGGTGAATATCGCCCTATGCCAATTTGCCATGACCGTTTTGCTGACTATATGTCTGTCAATCGACCTTTTTTCTCAAAATGGGGCGCTCTTGGTGAACTGCGAACAACCAGTGGAATGCGTCGATTTGGAATGCTGGAAATTAAAGAATATGATGCAACAACCAAACCAGGACAATTAAATGTTTTGTTGGAAAGTGACTTCGAGTTCGTATTGACGCAGAGCTTTTCAGTTCTCTCCCGACATGCTGCTAAAGATTATTTACAACGGCATCAGCGTAATCTTATTGATGCACGAGATGTGGCAACGAGCCAAATTGAACAAATTGACGAAGCACTAAACCAGCTTATCAGTGGGCATTTTGTCATGGGAGAACATCACTGCACATTGACGATCTATGGTGATACAATTCAACAAGTTCGCGACCATATGGCCAAAGCAAGTGCAGCATTACTAGACGTTGCGGTACTGCCCAAACCTGTAGACTTAGCAATAGAGGCTGGCTATTGGGCACAACTTCCTGGCAATTGGAAATGGAGACCGCGTCCTGCTCCGATTACATCATTGAATTTTTTATCATTTTCATCTTTTCATAATTTTATGTCAGGAAAACCCACTGGTAACCCATGGGGTCCAGCCGTCACAATTCTTAAAACAACCAGTAAAACACCGCTTTATTTCAACTTTCATGCCTCCAAACTTGAAGAAGACTCGACAGATAAACGTTTACTTGGTAATACCGCGCTTATCGGACAATCTGGTTCGGGTAAAACCGTGTTACTCGGCTTTTTGTTAGCACAAGCACAAAAATTTAAGCCGACAACTGTTGTTTTTGATAAAGATCGTGGCATGGAAATTGCCATTCGAGCGATGGGTGGAAAATATTTAACATTCAAGCCAGGTAGAAAAAGTGGTTTCAATCCTTTCCAACTCCCACCAACACAAGAAAATCTGATTTTTTTGAAACAATTTGTTAAAAAATTGGCAGAAGCTGGTGGTGAGGTCACGCATCACGACGAAGAAGAAATTAACAAAGCAGTTATGTCTGTTATGAGTGCTAACATTGACCGATCACTCCGTCGTTTGTCCTTTCTAGTACAATTTTTACCAAATCCACGTTTAAGTGATTATAATGCTCAGCCATCTGTTCATGCTCGCTTACTAAAATGGTGTGAAGGTGGTGATTATGGGTGGTTGTTTGATAATCCCCATGATGCTCTTGATCTCTCAACACATCAAATTTACGGCTTTGATATCACAGAATTCTTAGATAATTTTGAAACTCGCACTCCAGTGATGATGTATTTGCTTTACCGCACAGAAGGCATGATTAGCGGACAGCGATTTATGTATATCTTTGACGAGTTTTGGAAGCCTTTGCAAGATCCGTACTTTGAAGATTTAGCGAAAAATAAACAAAAGACTATCCGTAAACAAAATGGTATTTTTGTTTATGCAACACAAGAGCCTAGCGATGCCTTGGAAAGTAATATTGCCAAAACACTCATTCAACAGTGTGCAACTTACATTTTTCTAGCCAATCCCAAAGCAAATTATGAAGATTATACAAAAGGCTTTAAACTAACAGATGCCGAATTTGAACTCGTTAAAGGACTTGGTGAGTTTAGTCGCCAATTCCTCATTAAGCAAGGTGATCAATCTGCGCTTGCAGAACTGAATCTTGGTAAATTCCACCTGACACGCGATGGAAAAACCATCGAACACGACTTTAGTGACGAGCTCTTGGTGTTATCAGGAACGCCTGATAACGCAGAGTTAGCCGAAAGCATTATCGCAGAAGTTGGTGATGATCCAGCAATATGGTTGCCAATTTTCTTACAGCACGCAAAAAATGACAGGAGGGAAACATGAAAAAAAAGGTCATTTCAATAGTAGTTGTAATAACTTTAGGGATTTCAAACCCAGCGATGGCTTGGGTTTGGGGTGCTGGGGCGGCGGATTTGGGAGCATCAGTTCCAACGACGTGGCCCAATTTTTTTGGAAAGTCATCTTCAAATAGATCAAAGCCTAAAAAAACTCCACAGCAAAAGAAAGCGCCACCTGATGCCCAACTTCTCGATATGCTAAAAAAACAACTTGAGGAAACAAAAAAGATACACGAATCTATAACGGGAAGCCAAAAATTCGACACTAAAAAGCTTAAAAATGTACAAACAGATCACAGTAGCTTTTTTCTCAAAAATCCAGAGAATCTCTACAATAGAAATAAAACTTCTGCTCTATCTACATCACTTGAAAATATTTTAAAAGAAGAAGAAATTCCTGTCACTATCCATGAATCTAGCAGTTTTATCAACAAGCGCATCCAATATGCAGCCATCACTGATAAAGCCGTAAGTTTAAAAACTTTTCAAGAAGCAAACAATCGTTTTCAGCAAATTGAAGAACTATTAAAAGAAATCACGACAACAAAAGATCTAAAAAGTATTGCCGAGTTACAAGCACATATAATTGGAATGCTTGCTATGCTACAAAATGAAACAGCAAAACTACAAATGGTTACACATTTACGCAATGCTGAACATACACTTATCAAACAACAGAAAGATAAGCATAACATAAAAATTTTGAATAGTAAAAACACGAAAATGCCTACCATAAGATTTATTAGGTAAAGCTTTTATAATAACATTTTGTATATTATTTCCCTGTATGCTCGTAAAAAGAAAAAGTTAATGCGTAATACTCAATTCTCTCTCATAGATCAAAAAGGTCTACGAAGTTTAATTTTATCCTTAAAAAGTTCAACGAAAAATGCTTAAAAATCATATAAAAAGTTGAAAATTCGTTAAAGAGGAATTCCATGGACTTTACAGTGTTCACGCAACTTTTCAATAAAATTGATC
>NZ_JBHIRU010000011.1:0-75501 GCF_042197425.1 Bartonella sp. AA126HLJHH | reverse complement strand
ACCATTCATCTACCCATTTATTTCTCATACCTAAACGATTACGCAATATATCCTCAAGCGGTGCGACATCTAGCTGTCCTACTGCTTGGTGGGCTGTAGCGGTGTTGCGGTTGAGTGCACCAATGATTTGTCCAGCATCTTGCCCCATCGCCCTCTGTCCAGTTATATCAGTAAGGATGATAGTCCCATCACTGATAGCAGATTTGGTTTCTCCTTCTGCTGCATCCTTGGCTTTGCCGTGATTTAAAACATTCTTGGCAATGTTTTTTATCGTGTCATTCCCAGAAAGGCTAAACCCATGGCTGCTGGCTTTAGCATGGGCACTGTTGTTGATATCACTGGTACTAATGCTTCCTGTGGTCAGGCTGTTTTTGTCCGCCGAGGCTGTGCTTTCAATAATACCTCCGGTTAGGGTCGTATTGTCTTTAACAATGATATTAAAGCCGCCATCACCCGCTTTGATGCCTGATTGCTCCACAACACTATGATAATCGCTAGAGGATTTATCCCTTTTGAAAGAGGCGCTCATAGAGCTCCCACCTATTTACTAAGGAAATTAAACGTGTGTAACATCAAACATATCATCATACAGCCTGCTAAAGATGAGAGCTTTGTTTTTTACCATTGGCTATGAAAGAAAATCCTTTGAGGACTATTTCAATCAACTTATCAAAAATAATATTAAACTTTTGTATGATATTCGTAAAAATCCAATAAGCAGAAAATACGGATTTTCAAAAAGACAATTAGAGAAAGTTGTAAACAACATTGATATTGAATATATGGCATATGCCTGAACTTGGAATTGCCTCTGAAAAACGAAGAAATTTGAAAACACAAAAGATTATGATCGCCTTTTTGAAGATTATCAAAATACAACTCTCAAGGATAATTCTTGTGCAATAAACAAATTATATCAAATTTTTTTAAACAAAAAGCGCGTTGCAATCACCTGTTTTGAAGCTAATGTATGCATGTGTCATAGAGGACAACTCGCATTAGCTCTCATTCCATTGCCTGATTGGAAATATGAAATTAAGCACATCTAAAAAAATAAATTTGCATATTTTTAAAAAATGGGAGTGCCCATATGCCTCCCAGCCCCCTACCCATTCCTAATAACTTTTAAGTGATGCATGATTCACGCTACGGGTGAATTCTGCGCAAATCAAGGAAAAGAAATATGAACTGACTGATGAAACAATTGAGGTTGGTGGATACATTACACTTTACTGCATCCGTGCTTTGAGAGACTTTGGAGATATAAAGGCAGGTGATCTTGGCGCTTTTATACAAAAAGAAGACAATCTAAGTCGATGGCAATTGCTGGATAAGTGATGATGCAAAAGTCTATGGTTATGCCAAAGTTTTTGGGGATGCACAAGTTTTCGGTGGTACATTTATTAGTGGAAAAGCTAAAATTTATGACAGTCCATTGATTTCCATCAGAGCAAATATACGCTGGCTATTAAACAAGCGCAAAATGGCATCTCCAAGAAAATAAACAGACTTACAAAAGGCTCTTTCGATTGGTTATTGCATCAGTATTTACAAAGCATGCAATGGCATAATCAATTAGAAACTACTAAAAAATTAAGTATAGAATTCTGAACAATGTTTCTAAAAATATTGCTGATCGTGCACATAAAAGCATAGAAAAACACCACATCCTTGACGCCGTAGACAGAAGGCGAGCTACTCTCGCAGCGGCAAAATATTTTTTGACCTCTTTAAACAATCTCTTTAATTGGACGGTTGATAATGCCCTTTTAAATAGAAATCCTGCCTTTAATATAAAAGCACCAAAATCTTTAAACAGTGGGGGATTGCTGCCATGGCTAGAAGAGGACATAGACAAATATTATCACCATTGGTCACACGGTACACATGAACGCGTCTGGATTGATGTTCTTCTTTCACAGGCTTGCGCCGCGCGCGCCGTGATGACACCGTTCGTATCAGCTGGAAAGACGTCAAAGATAATATCATTTATCTCAAAACAGAAAAGAGCCAATTTAAAACAGATGTTTTTCTTCCTATTTTACCAAAACTAGAGGAAACCCTTAAAATTGGTCCCATAGGTGATGAAACATTCATTTGTGGTAAAGGTGGAAATAAGCTTGTCAAAGAAAGTTTTGGCAACCTCTTTCGTGAAGCATGTAATGCGGCGGGTATTAAAAAATCAGCGCACGGATTGCGAAAATTAGCAGCAACACGTGCAGCCAATGCTGGTGCTACGGTTTCACAAATGAAAGCGCTTTTTGGCTGGACCGAAGATAAAATGGCATCCCTTTGTACCAAAACAGCCGATAGAAAACGACTTGCAATAGAAGCAATCAAAAAGCTACAAAAAAGCTAGAGCAATGAGCGGCAGCTAAAAAACAAACCAAAGCACCATCAAAATTATTAACGAAGTCAAAGCGGCGTTTAAGGTGTATCAGAAACCAGAGGAGAAATAGGTGGTTGTGTCTGTTGCATTGTTTGCCATAAATTATAATTTGTTTGCATATCCAGCCAAAATTTTGCTTTACTAAAACCAGCTAGTTCTAATTTCACTGCAAGTTCGGTACTCATAGAGGCATGTCCGTTAATCACTCTTGATAGAGAAGCTCTTGTCATATGGAGATGATCAGCTAATTTTTGTATTGTTATCCCCATTTCTTCTAAGAAAGCTACTTTCAGAACTTCACCGGGATGTGCGGAGTTATGCGTCATTTTTTTCATTCCTCTCATCAATGGTAATCTTGATAATCAACAAGCTCCACATCTGTTCCTATAAAGCGAAAAGTAACACGCCAATTTCCATTCATCCATATAGAATAGTACCCTGTAAGTTCACCTTTAAGAGGGTGTATTTTAAAGGCAGGCGCTCTCAACATTTCAGGCGTAGTAGCACTTGTTAAAGCCGTTAAGATAACGCGTAATTTTTTAAGTGATCTGATCAAATAGCCTTTGTGGAACCTGTCGTATAAAATAATTTTAAGCCCTTATATTTAAAACTAACAATTGCCATTACCGCCCCTTGTCGTATATCGTTACTATACGGTTAATAACAATAAGAGTCAAGCCCATGTTAGAAATATCTAATTCTATATCTGGAAAAAATGGATGGGAATAAGTGATAAAAAAGCTTCAAAAAGGTTAGGGATAGACACCCAAAAAAACATAACAGAATCAATGATTATAAAATCCCTTACTCTTGTAATAAATTATTGATTTTAATTGCCTTTTTTACACTCTTTTAGTGGTGCAAAACTATAACGATGTAATCCTATAACTGGTCCATATTTATCAAGAGCTGTACGATGCGCTAGCGTTGCATAACCTACATGCTTCTCTAAACCATACCCTTTATAAACTTGTCCTGCACATTCCATCATCCGGTCACGCGTTACTTTCGCAATAATAGATGCGGCTGCAATTGAAACCGAACGCTGATCGCCCTTAATCAACGCCATTGCAGGACAGGACAACTCAGAAGGAATATCACGCCCATCAACAAGGACATAGTGGACTGGAATGACTAATCCTATAATACAGCGACGCATTGCTTCTAAAGTTGCTTTTCTAATATTGGATTGATCAATTGTACGAGCACAAAGACTGGCGACTGAAACCGCTAATGCACTTTGCAAAATTTCATGATAAAGTCTATTTCGTTGGAGAAAAGAAAGTTTTTTTGAATCATTTAACCCATTAGGAATAAGATCTTTATCCAAGATAACTGCTGCTGTTACCACAGGTCCAGCGAGAGGCCCCCGTCCTACTTCATCAACACCTGCTATATGAAAAAAACCCTGTTTTTGCAAATCCAATTCGCACGAAAAATTTGGTTGAAGCGGCAAATTAAACATCTTTGATACATCACAAATACAACAAACATACATCTATTTCTGTAGCCTGATCATTTTTTGCAAGCATTACAGTTTTAAATGGCTCTTCAAACATTCCACGAATTCTTGCACAAAAAATAAAAAACACATTTCTTTGGTTACCCTCTTTCATTATGTATAATAAAATCATTATGAAATAAAAGCTTTTATATTTATTTATCAAATATTTCCTAAAGTCATGATAGGTTTTACAAACCAATTTGGGTGCATTGATTTGATAAAAAGAGCTGCTTGTTGCGCCGTTTGTTTATTTTTAAAAATGCCAAAGCAAGTTGCTCCCGTTCCAGACATACGGGAAAAAAGAGCCCCACATTCATCTAATATAGATAACACTTCAGCTAACTGAGGTGCTATTTTTAATGCAGGAGAAAAAAGATCATTACGCGTTTCTTGTAAAGCTTCAACCAATGAATCAACATTTTTTAAAGCGTCTGTATTAATTTTTAAAGAAGGATTATGACGCTTCTCTAACGCTTTAAAAACAGTTGGTGTTGAAATCTCTTGTCCATGATTAACCAATACTATTGCTAATGAACAAGCTTCTTTTAGTCGTATCATCTCTTGACCAATTCCTTTAACCAAAAGCGGCTGCTGATATTCTAATGCACAAAGGCACATGGGAACATCAGCACCAAGAACTAAGCTCTTTTTTGCTAATTCTTCGTAAGGGCAATCAAGATTCCACTGTTGACGCAACATGCTGATAACCCCAGCTGCATCACCTGAGCCGCCACCAATGCCTGAAGCAACAGGTAATGTTTTTACAAGCCGAAAAAAAGCAGGTTGAGCACATTCCGGAAAAGTCTTATGCATAAAGTCCCGTGCGCGAATAACCAAATTGTCTAAATGGGAAACAAGTCCTTTTGCAAACCACCCCGTCAAAACAAACTGATTATTTTCACAAGGTGCATAGTGTAGACAATCACCACTAAGACTAAAATAAACCAAACTTTCTATTAAATGATACCCATCAGCACGTTGCCCCACAACATGTAAAGCTAAATTCAATTTAATAGGTGTAAATAAATAGGAATGTCTTTGGAACGAAGTTTGTACATTTGATATCATATGACGTAATATTCACTTACATAGGGTTCTTTTAAAAATTCCCCCCTTTTACCCATACTTTTAGCACGAGCCCTATAAACAGCTTGGAATATTCTTAATCGTTTTCTAAAAAAACAATAAATATAAAGAGTTCTCATACAAAATAAATGACATGTTCTCATTCGTATCATTGCAAGCCTTTTTCCTTCTAGCATCTGTTTTTAGATAAAATCTCTCTGGCTTGAATGATCCTTTCCATCACAAACCATAACGCTGCCAAAGCGCTCGCTCTTCTGCTGCCATCAATGCACTATCAACGACTGTATAAACCGTATGTGCCGTCACTCCTGAAGGCGTTTTAGGTCCTAAAAAACTTTTTGGAGGCATAATAAGTCGAAGTTTTGCATCATTACCAAAGCGCTCCTTAATAACAGAACGTACATCATTCAATCCATCAACCAGACCAAGCTCAACGCTTTGTTTTCCACTCCAAAACATTCCTGTAAAGAGATTCGAATCATCTGATAATTTTTCAGCACGCCGTTCTTTAACCAAATCGATAAAAGTTTGATGCACTTCAAGTTGGAGAGATTTCAAATGCTCAATATCCGCCTTTTTTTCTGGCTGAAATGGATCTAATGTAACTTTGTTCTTTCCTGCTGTGTAGACACGCCGTTCGATACCAATTTTCTTCAAAAGTTCCGGAAAACCAAAGGAAGCTGAAACCACTCCAATGGAACCAACAATTGAAGAAGGATCTGCAAAAATTTCATCCCCTGCGCAAGCAATCATATAACCACCAGATGCTGCAATATCTTCAATAAACACAAGAACCTTTTTATTTTTTTCTTCTGCCAAGTCACGAATGCGCTTAAAGATAAAACGCGATTGTACAGGTGAACCACCAGGAGAATTAATAATAAGTGCAACAACCGGTGACTTTTTGTGTGCGAAAGCCTTCTCTAAAAGATTTGCACACCTACTGAGGGAAAGGGTACGAGATATAGATGCTGATGAATCCATAACTGCTCCTTGAAGGCGCACCACAGGAATTTCAAGTTTATCGGAAGAAAAACGGCGTGGAATAAAACTTTTAATAAAATCCATCAAAACAAAATCTCCTTATAAATTAAGAACAATTAAATAGGCAAGGACAACAAAAAGGAAGAACGCGATAACATCCAAAAGCGCCAATCAATCCCCACATTACAAGCAGAAATATAATTTCACCCAAAGTCAAACCTCCCTAACAACAAAGTGTAGACTTTAAATAATAAACTAAAAAACACAAGATACTATTAGAAAAGTTCCCACAAGCTTATATATCCATTATTAATTGCATCAACTCGGGGTGAAAAAGTATGGTCATTACCTTCATGTATAACCAATGCCGGTAAAATAGATAAAGCTGCTCGGCTTCCTCGTTTTGCGTAAAATAAAAGACGAATTGCTGCTGTTTTCGCACGAGCATGCACAGGAATTATACAAATACCACCAAAACGCCCTTCTAAAGCACGCAAGATATCTGACAGCGATTGTGGACGCGCAATGAGCCCTAAGTATCCACCTGGCTTAACAATAGCTGCTGCACTCCGCAACCAGTTATCAAACATTGCTTCAGACATAACATGTGCTTCAGATTTTTGTTTATCAGGTGTCTTACGATCGGTGGGATTATTAAAAGGTGGATTCATAATCGCAAAATCAAAGCTATTATCTATCAAACCTGCTTTTATACGGGCAATCCCTTTGAAGGTAACATCTGCTTCTAGCAAACAAATTCGGCTAGCAAATTGTTTATTTTGTTTTAGCATAAGCGTTTTTTGAGCGTAAGATACCATAAAAGCTGAACGTTCAACTAAGGTAACATGAACTTTCAGACAACGCGAAGCAACAGCCAAACCCGCAGCTCCAGCACCTGCACCTAAATCAACAACCTTGCCCTTTAAATCACTTGGAACCAAACTAGCTAATAACATCGCATCCATTCCAGAACGATGACCATATTTATGGGGTTGAACCAAATAAAATTTCCCGCGGTGAAAACTGTCAATTGTTTCACCACTCTGATTCGCTGCTTTATCCATTTAAAAGCCTAATGCTCACCTTTATAAACTGCATTTTTGCCATTCAGCTGCTATTTTAAATTTTTTATTATTTCATAACAATAAGATTACACTCGCTAAAGAACATTTCTTGCCAATAACATTCCAAGCTAACACTTTTAAACGACATCAAAAGCTTGAGTCAAAACCAAACCCCCTTTATGCTAATGAATAAAGTAAATTTTATATATGTCCATTGCAATACTCTAGGAGTAAACACATTGAGTGCAGCTATCAAACCAAAACAAATAAGAAATAATCAAATTTCTCTTCAATCTCTTGTCAATCTTACTCAAAAAGATATGGATTGCGTAAATCAATTTATTCTCTCTATGGCAAAATCAGAGGTTGAGATGATTCCTGAAATTTCTAACCATCTTATTTCATCAGGTGGAAAGCGATTACGCCCAATGATTACGCTCGCTTCTGCTCATATGTTCGGTTATCAAAGTGACGGGCATATAAAACTCGCAACAGCTGTTGAATTTATGCATACAGCAACATTACTACACGATGATGTGATTGATGAAAGTAATTTACGACGTGGAAAATCTACAGCACGGATGATTTGGGGGAATCAAGCAAGTGTACTTGTTGGTGATTTCCTATTGGGCCAGGCCTTTAAAATGATGGTCGATGTCGGTTCCATAGAAGCGCTCTCTGTCCTAGCCAACGCTGCTGCAATTATTGCTGAAGGAGAAGTTATGCAACTTTCTGCCGCAAAAAATATAAAAACCAGCCCTTCAGAATATCTCAAAATCATCAATGCAAAAACAGCAGCACTTTTTTCAGCAGCCGCTGAAGTAGGACCCATTATTGCTGGCTATGGAAATAAAGAGCGTTCTTCATTACGTGAATATGGAACATCCTTAGGTTTAGCTTTCCAATTAATTGATGATGCACTTGACTATAGCGGTAGTGCTCAAAACTTAGGAAAAAATATAGGGGATGATTTTAGAGAAGGAAAAATCACAATGCCTGTTATTCTGGCATATGAGCGTGGGAATATGGTAGAAAAAGATTTCTGGAAAAAAGCGCTTGAAGATGGCAATAATAATGATGAATCCTTCGCACACGCGCAACACTTAATGGAAAAGTATGATAGTATCACAGATACAATAGAACAAGCACGCATCTATGGAAAATATGCAATTGATGCTCTTGTTCCCATGAATGAAAATCTTGCTTATAATGCTCTCGTTGAGACTGTTGAATTTTGTATTGCGCGCGTAAACTGAATTCTTTGCAAGAATCGCAGTATTTCTCAACACAGTAATGAGATATGATCTATAAACAACACCATCAATTGATTATCTTGAAAAGGATTAGCTCCATGTGCTCTGCAACGGTATCTCGACTTTTTGCCCTCTTTATCGTGGGTATCATGCTGATGCCATCCCTCACCTACAGTAAAATAAGTGCAGCAACTCATACAAGCTCATTTACAGGTGCTTATTTAGCTGGAAGGGTTGCAAATCATGAAAATAAAACAGAACTTGCTATCAATTATTTTAAACAAGCACTGGTTTATCAACCTGATAACATTGAAACACAAAAAGAGCTCCTTGAAGCTATGCTCTCGGTCGGAAACTTTAAAGAAGCTGTCCAACAAGCCCAAAAACTCAAAGAGAACGATGTTATAACTCCCTTTGTTTCCTTAACTTTGTCAGTAGAAAGTCTCATCAAAAAAGATTATAAGACTGCCAAGGCTCTTCTGAAATTAAAGGAACTTCCTACGTCCAATAATCCAATACCTGAACTCATCGGCGCTTGGATTACATTTGGATCTGGACAAAAATCTCAGGCAATCGATGATCTTAAGAAACTCAAAGGTCCTGTCTGGTATGATCTTTTTATATCTTATCATCTAGCACTTATGAGCGACCTTGCAGAACGGCCAAAGGATGCAAAAAAATATTTCATTAAAGCACTGAGTAACAAACAGGGAACTCTTATCGCTCCTAATACTTATGAGCGTATTATCATAGCCTATGCCTCATTCCAATTGCGCCATAATATGCGCAACCAAGCTCTTCAAACAATCCAGCATGGCGAACAAATGTTGTCAGGTCGAGAAGTCCTTAAAAACTTTCAAGAAAAAATTGAAAAAAATTCTTTCTTAGAGAGAGTTATTAAAACACCTCAACAAGGAGCAGCCGAGGTATTATATAATTTTGGAACAGCCCTCAACTACAAAAACTCAGGGCGAATTGCACGTATTTTTAAGCAATTATCTTTCGCATTATACCCTCAAAATGACGCAACACTGTTTCAGCTCGCACACATTTCTGCTAAATTGAACGATCCACATCAAGCAATTAAACTTTATCGCGCTTTATCCCCTAAATCTCCTTATTATAAAGATGGACAACTTCATCTTGCATTCCTTCTTGCCAATAACAACAATTACAAAGAAGCAATAAAATTACTCACATTGTTAAATAAAAAATTTCCCAATGATCGTAATATTTTGATAACGCTCGTTGCTTTTTATATGCAGGATAATAAATTTCTTGAGGCCATTAAAACTCTAGACTACGCTATTACAAAGATAAAAAACTTTCAGCAGGACGATTGGAAACTCTTTTATCAGCGTGGTATTGCTTTTGAACGTTTAAAGCAATGGCCAAAAGCAGAACTTGACTTGCGAAAATCACTTGAATTTTTCCCAAATCAACCGCAGGTTCTTAATTATTTAGCCTATTCCCTTGTGGAACGTGGTGAGAAGCTTGAAGAATCGCTCCGTATGCTACAAAAAGCCTCTGCTTTACAAGCTCACAACAGTCATATTCTCGATTCTTTAGGGTGGGCTTATTATAAACTAAAAGAATATAATAAAGCAGTGCAAATATTAGAAAACGCTGTCAGATTACAACCTGAGGACCCAACACTAAATGATCATTTAGGGGATGCCTATTGGAAAGTTGGGCGTAAACGTGAAGCAATCTTTCAATGGAACCACGCAATTGACGGAAAACCAGAAAATTCTGAACAAATTCAAGAAAAGTTGAAATTTGGTTTGCAATAAACGATGCTTAACCATAAACCACATGAAATAATAAATAGAGAAACTAAAATTACTTTGTTTTTTGTTTAGTTCAATATAAAGAGTATAAAGCGTGAAACTGCCTGAACATCTTAACCCCAAACGTTCTTTTCAGGGACTAATCTTAACTTTGCAAAATTATTGGGCACACTATGGGTGTGCAATTTTGCAACCTTACGATATGGAAGTCGGAGCTGGGACTTTTCATCCAGCAACAACATTACGCTCTCTAGGACCACGCCCTTGGAAAGTTGCTTATGTCCAACCCTCTCGACGTCCAACAGATGGCCGATATGGTAAGAATCCAAATCGTTTACAACACTATTATCAATTCCAAGTGCTTCTCAAACCCTCTCCGCTCAATCTACAAGAACTTTATATAAAGTCGCTACAAGCTATCGGGCTTGATACAAAACTGCATGATATTCGCTTTGTTGAAGATGATTGGGAAAGTCCCACTCTTGGTGCTTGGGGGCTTGGATGGGAATGTTGGTGCGATGGAATGGAAGTCTCTCAATTTACTTATTTTCAACAAGTGTGCGGCATTGAATGCACTCCTGTTTCAGGGGAACTCACATACGGTCTTGAGCGTCTAGCGATGTATATCCAAGGGGTTGATAACGTCTATGACCTTAACTTTAATGGTTTGGAGGGAGAAAACAAAATAAGTTATAGAGATATTTTTTTACAAGCAGAACAGGAATACTCATATTATAACTTCGAATTTGCTGATACAAAACTGCTCCATCAGCACTTTATCGATGCAGAACGCGAATGCAGCGCACTTCTTGATGCTGGAAAACCAAATAAAGAAAATGTATTCCATCGCTGTGTTTTTCCTGCCTATGATCAATGTATTAAAGCGAGCCATATCTTTAATCTTTTGCAAGCACGTGGCGTTATTTCTGTAACCGAACGACAAAATTACATTCTTCGCGTTCGTAATCTTGCGCGCCGTTGTGGGGAAGCCTTCTTACTCACAGAAGCTGGACAAATATATACTGGAGAAGCCTAATGTCTGATCTTCTTCTTGAACTTTTCAGTGAAGAAATCCCCGCACGTATGCAACGAAAAGCTGCTGCTGATCTTAAGAAATCTGTTACAGATCAACTTGTGAATGCTGGATTGATCTATGAAGCTGCTCGTGAATATTGGACACCTCGTCGGCTAACATTGGACATACGCGGACTTTCCACACGCTCCAAAGATGTCCATGAAGAACGCAAAGGTCCCAGTATAAAATCACCACAGCATGTAATTGATGGTTTTCTACGTGCAACAGGATTAAATGATGTTTCTGAAGCGCATATTGGACATGATGATAAAAAAGGTCATTTTTATATTGCTAAAATTGTTAAAAAAGGTCGAGCTGCAGAAGAAATTATTGCCGATATTTTACCGGATATTATCCGCAACTTTCCATGGCCGAAATCTATGCGTTGGGGAAAAGATTCAGCACAAAGTGGTACTTTGAAGTGGATTAGACCTTTACAAAACATTCTTTGCATCTTCGGACCAGAAATTGGTGAAACACATGTTATTCCGTTTACAATTGGTTCTCTTAAAAGCAATAATTTAACTTATGGTCATCGTTTCTTAAGTGATGGAGAGCCATTTCAAGTGCGCCGCTTTGATGACTATGTTACTCAACTTGAAACCCATAAAGTCATTCTGGATGCCGAAAGACGAAAGAATATTATTTTAGCTGATGCCCAAAATCTCTGCTTTGCAAACGGTTTAGAATTGGTTCAAGATAATCCCCTCCTAGAAGAAGTTGCTGGTCTTGTTGAATGGCCTGTTATCCTGATGGGTGATTTTGACAAATCATTCCTTGATATTCCTCCAGAAATTATTCGTTTGACCATTAGAGCCAATCAAAAATGTTTTGTCACCCGTAAACAAGGAGAAAAAGTAAAACTTTCTCATCATTTTATTCTCGTTTCTAATATTCTTGCAAATGATGAAGGCAAAGAAATTTCGAAAGGAAATAGTAAGGTTGTCCGTGCCCGTCTTTCTGATGCACTTCATTTTTGGCAAACCGATCAGCGTGATTTGCCTGATCTTCAACAATTGGAATCTTCTATAAAAAAATTTCAACTTGATATAAAAAAACCTCTCGATCAAAGAATGGCGCGACTTGATCATTTGAATGTAACTTTTCATGCTAAATTAGGTACACAAGGAGCAAGGGTAGAACGCATTGCTGCACTCGCACAAGAAATTGCCCCTTTGATACAAACAGATCCTCTTTTAGCAAAACGTGCAGCCATCCTTGCAAAAGCTGATTTGCAAACAGAAATTGTCGGAGAATTTCCTGAACTACAAGGTGTTATGGGGCAAAAATACGCCCTTCTTCAAGGGGAAGATCCTCGCGTAGCTGTAGCAATCGAAGACCATTATAGACCTCAAGGACCAACAGATCGTCTTCCACAAGAACCACTTGCTATAACCGTTATGCTCTCCGACAAAATTGACATGCTCGTTGGCTTTTGGCTCATTAATGAAAAACCAACGGGCTCAAAAGATCCCTATGCGTTAAGACGAGCAGCATTGGGAATTATTAGGCTTGTACTTTCGCGAGATTGGAAAATCAATCTTATGCCGCTGTTCCAGTTAGCAACGAATCTTTTCTTACAACAAAAAAATAAGTATGAAATCTCTCAAAGAGAAAATTCACAATTGCAGAATCTGCTTCCAGAAAAAACAGAATATATTTTATCAGATCTGTTATTCTTTTTTCATGACCGTCTGAAAATCTATCTAAAAGAGGAAGGCGCTCGTTACGATGCCCTTGAAGCCGTTTTAAATAAAGATTCTGATGATTTTTTATTGGTTGCACGTCGTGTCGAATCGCTTATCGCTTTTATCAACACCCATGATGGAATGAACTTTGTAGCCTCTGTAAAACGTACTGCCAATATTCTTGAAAATGAATTTCAAAAAAGCACAACAATAGCGAATGTAATTAATCCTGAGCTCTTTGTCGAGAAAGAAGAAAAGCAGCTCTATCATGCAATCTGTGAAGTAGAAAGAAAGGTTCTTGCTCCCATCAATGCAACAAATTTATCATTTGCACTCAGTGTGCTAGCGCCACTTGGAAAATTGATTGATATATTTTTTGAAAAAGTATTGGTGAATGATAAAAAACCTGATGTTCGTGCTAACCGTCTTGCTCTTCTCAAACGCACTCACATTGTTACACAATCGGTTGCAGACTTCTCAAAACTTGTCATTTAAAATCAAAATACCCTATTAACTGATAAAAATAATGAAGATAGTTTTTTCTTTTTTATGACTTTTATTAATTAATATTGAGAAAATTATGCAACCAAAGAGACTGTTCTTTATCTCTCAAATATCATTAATTAAGATATGTTTTCATTTTGATAAATGATTCTTTCTCAAGAGACTCTTTGATAAGTTCATCTGCCTTATTAGAATCTATTTCCCTTGCAATAAGGGTACGTGCTGTAGAAATTGCCAAATCAATCGCTGATGAAGAAACCATGCGTATTGCATCCGCTTCTGCTTGGGCAATTTTTTGTTCTGCCAATTTATTGCGGTTTTTTACATATTCTTCTGCTTTTGCACGGGCCTCAGCAATAACAGATTCAACTTCATGCTTTGCTGCTGCAATAATTTCTTGCGCATCTTTTTCTGCTTCTGCATGTTTGCGTTGATATTCAGCCAATATTTCCTGTGCCTCTTCACGAAAACGCAGAGCCTCATCCAGTTCATCTTTGATACGTTTCGCACGCGCATCAAGATGGCGTATAACCCTCTGTGGAATTTGGAAATAGACTAAAAGAGCCAAAAAAAGAACTAACCCAACAAATGCCCAAAAAGTATCAGTCATCTTTGTCTTCCTCAATAATCCGCAGTTTTAACAACTGAACGAACAGCCTCTTTGCTGATATCAACGTCAATCAATTTTTTCACAATTTCAAGAGCTACTTCTTCAGCGATAGAACCAACATTTTGCATCGCTTTATCCCGAATTTTTGTTATCTGTTTTTCAGCATCTGCGAGTTTTTTCTCTAGACTCTCTTCAATTTCTTTCCGTTTAAGCTCTGCCTTTTCTTTTAATTCTTCACTAGCTACCTGCGCTATAGCCTGCGCGTTCAAACGCGCTTCTGCTAATTTCCGCTCATAAGTTCCAACAACAATGTCTGCTTCTTGCTTCATGCGCATTGCCTGATCTAAATCAGATGCGATTCGATCTCGCCGTGTTTCAATAACACCGCCAATACGTGGTACAATTACACGGGAGATAAAAAGATAAAAAAGTCCGAAAGAAATTGCCAACCAGAAAAAATGCGAACCAAAATGCACAAAATCAAAAGGCGGAAACACACGATTTGCATGCTCTGCCACCTTTTTAATATGTTCTATCGACGTTTCAGTGTTCTGTGCATAAGCGCTTGAAACAAACATCTTCTTTCATCCTTTAAATAGCTTATTAAAGCACTCTATAACCGATGATAACTGACAAACACCTTTCTGGCATCTCTCTTGTTAAGAGCTAAAAGGGTAAATCTTTCCTCATGAAAGAACAGACATACCCTTTTGATGATGATTAAACCCCAAAAAGAAGTAATAAAGCAATGAGCAATGAAAAAATTCCCAAAGCTTCTGTTACAGCAAAACCAAAGACGAGACGTCCAAACTGACTATCTGCTGCTGATGGATTTCGTAATGCACCAGAAAGATAGCTACCAAAAATATTACCAAGTCCTAAAGCTGTTCCAGCCATACCAAAGCAAGCAAGACCAGCGCCAATATATTTTGCTGCAAGCACCATTTCCATGTTATTCTCCTTTAAAGCGAAATTGCATTATTCGACGGAAAACCGCCAGTTCTATTAATGTCCTGGATGAATTGCATCATTAAGATACATACAAGTTAAAACCGTAAAGACGTAAGCCTGAAGAAATGCGACCAAAAACTCAAGAGCAGTAATTGCTACAGTCATAATAAGCGGTAAAATCGAACCACCCACACCTACGAGTCCTACCCCAATCATTGAAACAACAAATCCAGAAAACACTTTAAGCGTAATATGACCAGCAAGCATATTCGCAAAAAGACGAAGAGAAAGACTAATTGGACGGGAGAGAAAAGAAATAACCTCAATCATTGTCACCAGAGGTAAAACCACAACAGGAACTCCACTGGGAACGAACAATTTCAAAAAACTGACCCCATGCTTATAAAAGCCATAACCAATCACCGTCAAAATTACCACCATTGCTAACGAAAACGTGATCATGATTTGAGACGTAACCGTATAAAAATAAGGAAAGAGACCAATAAAGTTAGCAACCAAAATAAAAGTAAACAGAGAAAAAACTAAAGGAAAAAACTGCATTCCCTGCACACCAGATGATTCCCGCAGAGTCGATGCTACAAATTCATATGCCATTTCCGAAAGAGACTGCATCCGTGTTGGAACCAATCCACGACTCGATGATGAAATAAAGAGAAAAATAGAAGTTACAACAACCGTGAGGACTGTAAACAATGATACATTTGTAAACGATAAATCCATATTTCCTATGGAAATCTTAATCAGCCTTAAAACCTCAAACTGATGAATAGGATCTGGAGCGTGCGCTGTCACTTCAACCTCATTTATCGGACCTCTCATTGGCCCCTTTATTTTGTTTATCTTGGCGCAATACGCCTTTTTTTCCTAATTGACTGGAGGAAACATACCCCACAGACCGAAGAATACTCAATACACCAGCAGCAAATCCAAAGAAGAGAAAAAATACCAATCCCCAAGGCCATGAACCTGCTAACTTATCAAACCCCACCCCCAAAACAATACCAACTATAATACTTGCCAGAAACTCACTGGAAAGCTTAATTGCACCTGCCATCCTTCCTTGTGATTTTTCCCGCTTATTCCTATGCTCCCGCTTCTTTAATGCTTGCTTGCGCACTAAAGCTACGCTTAAGTTCCTACTACGACATTCCAAATCCTCTGAATGAAGACACTCTCCTTGCTTTTCCTCTTCAGCCTCCTTACGGCTCATAACGGGTTTCTCGCCCATCGCCATCATTGGCTCCTTAATTAAAAAGCAACATAAGAATACATTTCATAAAACCGTGTGCATCATATTGTTCCCGAATTTATTCGTCAAGATACTAAAAGAAATCTATCACAAGTTATCGTATAAATTTTATTGCAGAAATAACGTATTTTTCAATTTACATGCTTTCTTAAAAAGATATTCCAAGCACCTAAACCGATTTCACGACAGCACCCGTGAATGTATAACGAAAAGTTCACGTGAATAATATAAAACTCATAGAACAACCATTTTTACGCTTAACAAAAGGTGTAAACTAATACCATCTTATTTTCCGACTCCCAATGTTATATCAGTCCTAGTTTTGAAAGAGAACATAGAAAGCTAAAAACAGTATGAGAGCGTTAATTTTCCCCTTTCATTCGAATAAACTTGCACTTTTTAGTTTATGGAAATGATAATAATCAATGGTTTCTATATGATCCTATTCGCAAAGTATTTTACATCCGCCATTACAGACCACATCACGAAATGAGCTTGAGGGTATTAAGAGAAGGTCCTTTAAATACAAAATATTAATAAATCCAAAATTTCAAATAGATTAAGCCAATAAAACACAATAAAATTTAAACACGATTACCATACTACTTTATAAAATTTTAATCCACTTTTATGAATTTCGTTCTTTACAATTGAATATCCGTAGATTCAGCAAATATTTTTGCTTTTTATTCAGACAAACTATCGTAAGCAAAAGCGCTTATTCATAAGCTTTATTTTTATGAAACGATAATCTCATGCTGTTTTCAAACAAGCATCATAATTATATTCCCCTACCCTCATATTGCATCTATTCTTGCACTTAAATAACCCATTAAGAGGATTATGTACTCTTTCTTAAATACTCCCTATCACACTCTTCTCATGCCATGCAAATAAATGATTATCAATAAAATTAAAACTTTAGCAAATAAAATTTTAATTTTATGAAAAGAAAGATCATTGAAAAAACTTATTTTTAAGATTCTTAAGTATAGATTTCATTCACTTAAAAAATTAAAGAGTTATCATTTCTTCTTAGAACGTGTCGCAAAAGGATTATCAGAGGCTCGTAATGATATGCGAATGGGTATACCAGACATATCAAATGTTTCACGTAACCCATTGACAAGGTAACGCAAATACGACTGAGGCATACTTTTGGGGCGCGAGCAAGAAATCATAAATCCAGGAGGACGTGTCTTAACCTGTGTGATGTATTTAACCTTAAGTCGACGTCCAGAAACCGCAGGAGGTGGATGATGTGCCACAACAGTTCCAAGCCATTGGTTCAATTTAGCCGTCGAAATGCGACGATTCCATACACGGTGCATCATCATGATATTTTCCATCAGTTTATCAATCCCTTGACCATATTGTCCTGATAAAGGAACAGCTCTCAAACCACGAACTTGAGGAAGAAATCGCGCACATTTTTCATGCAAATCAATCAATGTGGTCTGACTGCTTTCAATAAGGTCCCACTTATTGAAAGCAATAACTGGAACACGCCCTTCACGAATCACAAGATCAGCAATTTGTAAATCCTGCTTTTCAAAAGGTATCGTTGCATCAAAAACAATGACCACCACTTCTGCAAAACGAATAGCACGCAAAGTATCTGCAACAGATAGTTTTTCTAATTTTTCTTGAATTCTCGACTTTCGACGTAAACCTGCAGTATCAAAAAGTTTAATATGACGACCACGCCATTCCCAATCTACAGAAATAGAATCACGCGTGAGTCCTGCTTCTGGTCCTGTTAACAATCGCTCTTGTTTCAACATACTATTGATAAGAGTGGATTTTCCTGTATTGGGACGCCCCGCAATTGCAATCCTAATGGGCTTACTTTCATCGTAAATAAGCTCCTCTTCGTCCAAATCCTTTACATCATCACCAACAGATGTAGGTTGTATCATTCTATCTTCTTCTTTGTTGTTGCCAAAAACATGCTCTGACCCAACAGCATCTATAATTGCATCACGCAGATCACTAAGTCCCAAACCATGTTCAGCCGATATTGGGCATGGCTCCCCCAAACCTAATGACCACGCCTCATACTCTCCTCCTGTTGCCGCTCTTGACTCAGACTTATTGGCAACAAGCACAATTGGCTTTCCTGATTTGCGAACCAATGAAGAAAAATTTAAATCACTTGGTGTTATTCCGCTCTTTGCATCAAATACAAATAAAATAAGATCCGCTTCATCAATTGCAACTTTTGTATGAGAACGCATACGCCCCTCAAGTGTATGATCACCTGCTTCTTCCAGCCCAGCCGTATCAATCACATCAAAACGTAGATCTTGAAGTTTTGCCGCATGAATACGCCGATCACGTGTTACACCAGGCTTATCATCAACCAAAGCCAATTTTTGCCCAACCAAACGATTAAATAGCGTTGACTTCCCAACATTGGGACGACCAACGATAGCAATGGTAAGGCTCATCGATTTATTCCTTATTTGTCTTGCCCTCAGCTTGTATAAGCTCAAGCATCATTCGAGCCCGATCTGTTATTTTTAAACCCAAAGAACCTTCTTCAGAAATTTTCTTAAAATAATAAACCGCCTCATCCATTTTATCCGCCTTATAAGCAGCTAAGCCTAAAGCTTCTCTTGCAGACATACGCATAGGATCGGTATCACTTGCCATATCTTTAATGCGCTTTTCAACATCAGCTAATGTCCCTGTATCAACCAGAATATAAGCCGCCCGAATTTTTGCAACTTTCTGCAAAATCTGCGGTGCTTTCTCATCCGCTGCAACAGAATCAAAGATCTCCACTGACTTAATAATATCACCTTTCTCCATGAGTAAAGAAGCCTCACGTAAACGAGCAAGAAAAGGATATCCCCCAAAATGAGAGGTTTTAACAGTTTCTAATTGCTTTATCGCTTTATCAAAATCACGTGTATCCACAAGATCAAGACTCTTTACAAATGCATCACCAATATAACTAGCTTTCTTTATTTGTGTATGATGATAAACTTGATAAGCAACTATCATGAATATAAAAAGAATAGCTGCTCCAATAATTGAAAAACCATACCGTCTCCAAAAAGCAAGCGCCTTTTCCTGACGAAATTCTGCATTCACTTCAGCAATAAAACTATCATACGACATATATCATACCTTGAAAAAAGTTACTTCACCTGTGCTTTTACGCATAAATGGATAAAGATGGTAGCCCTAATTAACTAAAAATCTTTAAATTACTCGTTTATTTATTTTAAATCAACATGTAGCCAATTCAATCAGATTTTTGCAACAGTCTTAATCGAAAATGATGTAAGCACCCTGTTTGTTCACATTACAGCTTTTACATATTATGAAAAATTCACTGCCTTAATATTTATCATGATTGCCTATCATCTCAAGCGAACTTTCTCTCCATTATATAGAGGGATAATCTTTTAAAGTCTTCAACCGCAATCGTTGGTTGTATTGGATTATACAATTTATAATAGAAAAACCAATTCTTGAAAAAACTTGAATAAACAGTAAATTTCCATGAATATCTACTAAAACCAAATAGATAAATTTTTATCTGTATCCAAAATACCGAAGCGCCATGATTACAGTGTGGTATAATTCCAAATCTTCAGTTAAAGCTCTTTATATAAAGTATATCCCTTCAACTTATCTTCATACGATTAACAACCTTTTATAATTGATCCTTAAAGTTTCTAAAAATATCCTATTGTAAGGGCCAAACCCACATAAGCATTGGAACAGCAATAATAACGATCAACACCGCCAATGGAGCACCCAAACGTGGATAATCACTAAAACGATATCCTCCTGGCGCCATCACGAGCATATTACTTTGATGTCCAATAGGTGTAAGAAACTCACAGCCCGCACCAATTGCAACAGCCATCAAAAAAGCTTCAGGCTTATAATGAAGGGAATGAGCAAAACTTGACGCAATTGGTGCTACCATCATCACTGTTGCTGCATTATTCAAAAATGGCGTGACCAACATAGCTGTCACCAACATAAGCGCTAAAGCACCGGATGGCGGGAAAAATATTGCCAATTGGCTCAGCCATTGACCAATGAGATCAGTACATCCTGTTTTCTCTAACGCTTCACTCACTGGAATAAGAGCCGCTAATAGCACTAATATTGGGCCATCTAATGCCTGATACAGATCACGCGCGGGCAAAACACGAAAGATCACCATTGCAGCAGCAGCAGAAAAGAAAGAAAAAGCAACTGGAACAATATGAAAAGCTGTAAAAATAATTGCTATAAATAAAACAGCTAAAGAGATGAAACCATGTCGTAAATTTCCAAACACAATATTTCGTTTTGCTAGGGGCAAGCATTTCAATTCTCTTAATAAATTTGGAATAACTGCATCCTGTCCTTGCAAAACAATCACATCTCCAAGATGGAAAATAATATCATCAAGTCTTCCCCGCACCCTTTCATGTTGACGACTTAACGCAAGCAAATTTACATTATAGCGATCAAATAAAGAAAACTCTTTCGCACTAATACCGATAAGAGGTGAATTATGGGTAATGACTGCTTCAATAATATCAATATCACTGTCCTTATCACCTGCAACAATAGTTCGCCCCTTAGAAAACTCTAAACGAGCAGAGTTCATCACGCTATCTAACCCTGTATGTGATCCTTCCAGCAAAATAATATCATTTTCAGACAAAACAAAATCTGGTAATGGTGAAATAGATACTTTGTTTCTGATGATTTGAATCACCATAACATCACCACTTGATGGCTTAACCAAATCAACAATATTTTTTCCCACAATCGGTGAATTTATTGGAATATGTACTTCTGCAACATAATTACGAATATCAATGGCATCATCAAACGATACACCCGAACGCACACGCACAGGCAAAAGCCAATAAAAAAGAACCAAATATACAACACCAGCCGTCGCAACAACCGCACCAACTGGTGTAAAATCAAACATAGTAAAAGGTGTTCCTGCTAAACGTTCTTGCATCGCTGAAATAACAACATTGGGAGATGTTCCTATCTGTGTCATAAGCCCCCCCAACAAAGAACCAAAGGCCATGGGCATCAAAAAGACAGAAGGAGAAACCTGAGAACGACGTGCAAACTGAAAAGCTATCGGAAGCATAATCGCCAAAGCACCAATGTTTTTAACAAACATTGATAATACGACAACAGAAAGAACCAAAAAAGCTAATTGAAGACGCACCGATTTCACGTCTGGCCATATCCGTTGGATAATAAATTCCATTATACCAGAGCGAGATACAGCAGTACTGACAACAAACACACTCCCCACGATAATAACGATATCATTACTAAAACCGCTAAAAGCTTCCTTCGGACTGACAAGACCAAGGGCACAAGCTATTAATAAAGTACAAATAGCAACAAGATCATAACGAAATCGATCCCAAATAAAAACAACCATCATGAGACCAATGATCGAAAAAGCCATTATTTGATTTTCTGTCATAACACTTACCTCTCCCCATTAAATTATAATGAACAAGAACATATTTTTTATGTTTTAAATATTCCTATAAACAGCAGCAAGATAAAAGCAGACATCGAAATATTTTAGGATAATTTTAAAGTGATAAAAAATTATGATGCGCATAAACTTGCCTCTCCTTATTATGCGTGCTTTTCTATAAAGTGCTGAACCCAAAGAAAATTGATAAAAGTTGATAAAGCTATATTGTAAAAAAGATGAGAATAACTCTAATATAGAGAGTAGATAATTGTTGAAACTGGTACACGCTATATTTAAACCTTTGTCGTTGCTTAAAAGAATTTATCTTCACTCTCAATTCAAAGAGTGGTAAAAATGAAAGAAGAAAGAATGGTCAATCTTAATAGTGGGTATCAAAGTAACCTCAGATATTGGCTCACTTGCATTATTGGATTTGTTGCTATCTTAGCAATTATAATTGTTGGTGGATTTTATATTGCAAAACCCTATCTTGACAGTTTTGTAAGAAAAGAAATAGCCCGTCATTCCATAAAAGCCGAAACATCTGAAGTAAGCATTCTAGGTAAAATCAATTTGAAGAATGTGACATTACCTGTTCCAGCTGGTACATCACTTAAAATTGGTGCCATTTCTGCCCGTCCTCCTCTTTCCTTTATTCCCGGAACTTTTACATTTTATAATGTTGATTTAAAGCATAATAATATTCACGTGCAAATTCCCCAAATTTCTCTTCGGAATGTATCCTTAAAAGAAAAGGATAGAACGATAACATCACGTCTTTTACAATCAATGATGCGTATTGAGCTTTCCTCAATTATTGCTCCCAATATACAACTTTCTATAGAAAATAAAAATAACCGAACAGAAACGGTTGAAATCAAGAATTTCCAGCTTTCTGATTTTAGAAATAACCATATCCATTCAGTTAGTATCAAAAATATGGATCTTAAAACGGTCGTAGCAAATGGTGCCAAACAGATGCAACTTATGGCTAAAAGTGATACAATAAAAGCCCATGATATCGATATCAACTATGCCTACTCTATCATTTTTGGAAAAAACAATGCTCTCAATCAAGGTAAAACCGTTACTGGCCCCATTTCTTTGAATAATATAAGTGTCGATATTTTTGAAGAGGCAGAAAAAAACAGCTCTTTCTTCCTTGGACAGTTTAAAACATCTGGTTTAAAGATGAAACCGCTTGAACAAACTCCTGAAAAATTAATCAAAGCTTATCTTAATGCAAGAAAAGAGAATAATAAAATCGCTGAAAAAGTAGCACAAAATGGTCTTCTTCTAAACATACTGCTCGCCATTACCTCAGCGGATGCCAAAGTTGATAATATCACCGTTGATATACCGCAGTTGAAAGCAACGCTCGAATCATTCCAATTCAAACCAAGTTTGTGGAAACAGCCTATCCCTAAAAAGCTTTTTCTTTCTCTCAATAACCTTTCCGTTTTACCTAAAAAAATGAATGAAAAAGACTTAAATTTGCTTAAAAAAATCAATCTTGAGCGCTTTAATGTTTCAGGAAAAATTGATATTTCTTACGATGAAAAAAAACGTATGCTCTTTCTTGATACAATGTCTTTCAATATGAAAAACGTTGGATCTGGGAACATATCTGCTAAGGTTATTGATGTTGATGAAAAGCTTTTTTCTGGTCAGAAAAATATAATGATTGCTGCGTCTCAAGACCTTGGCATCAATGAAATTAATATACAATATACGGATGCAGGTTTCATTGATAAGCTTTTTTCTTATCTTGCGCAAAACCTTAATGACAGCCAACATGATCTAAAAAAGGAACTTTATGACGATTTCTATCTAATGATGACGCAGACCCCAAAAATTCTTATAAAAAATCATGACGAAGCAGAAAAAATTTCAAAATCCTTAGGAGAATTTGCTAAAAATTCACAAACATTGATCGTTAAAATTAAAGCAAACGATAATAAAGGTCTCGCAATAGTTGATCTCGAATCTGCTCTACAAAATGATCTATCCAAGGCTTTAAGCAAAGTACATCTCACTATTAAAAATGAAACATCACCTTAAACATTTTGTGCTTTAAACATGATGATCTTACCTATAAATTAAGAACTTTATTCCTCTTTTTTCTTTTATATGATACAGAAGGTATCACACAGAGTCATTTATACAGAGAATATAGAATCTAAAATTGTCGATTCTTGGAGTTGTTCATGTCTGATTTATCTTCAAATCGCCTGCCTAATCGCGCTTCTCGTGTCACCAATCAAGCGCTTTCTGCTATCGAGCGTTTTCTCCATATTGAAGCTCTTAGTGGTGTTGTTCTTTTATTAGCTGCTGCTGCTGCACTTATTTTTGCCAATTCTAAATATGCTGCTTTCTATGAATCTTTTTGGCATACACCTCTTGGCTTTAATTTGGGTCATTTCACTCTTTCATGGGATTTACATTTCTGGGTTAATGATGCCCTTATGACTATTTTCTTTCTCGTCGCAGGAATGGAAATTCGACGCGAAATTCATGAAGGTGCTCTTGCCGATTTTAAACAAGCAATCTTACCAATTGTTGCTGCAATAGGGGGCGTTTGTGTTCCTGCAATTATTTACTTTATCTTTAATTTTAACGAGGGACATATCCGCGGTTGGGCTGTGCCAACAGCAACAGATATTGCCTTTGCTCTAGGTATTCTTGCTCTTCTAGGAAAAAAAATTCCTTCTAATCTTCATATTATTCTTCTATCATTAGCAATTATTGACGATATTATCGCTGTTCTTATTATTGCTTTTTTCTACTCAACAAACATTGATCCTAGCGGTTTAATGATTGCAGGAGCGGGTATTGCTTTGGTACTATTTTTTCAGTGGATCGGGCTTGCATCAGCATGGCTTTACATTTTACCTGGTGCAATCATTTGGTGGGGTTTAATGGTAACAGGTGTTCACCCATCGCTTGCTGGCGTAATCTTAGGGATGATGACTCCCGTTCTTCCTACCCGTACTCTTGTAGCGCCACTCACCATGCTCAGTAACGCTATGCAAATTCTTCAAGAAAAAAATACAAAAACAGATCTGCATCATATTTCAACAGCATTGAAAAAGATGCGCAAAGGACAACGGGCCATGATTGCCCCAGTAACACGTGTTCAAAAAGCATTGCATCCATGGGTTGCATACGGTATCATGCCAGTTTTTGCCTTCGCAAATGCAGGAGTAAGTTTTGCAAACTTTGATCTTTCTTCTGACAAATCATTCTTGATTGTTCTGGGTGTTGTCATTGGTCTTTTCATCGGTAAGCCTCTTGGTATTATCACTGCCAGTTATATAGCTGTAAAATCAGGGCTATGCCGCCTACCCCCTCATATGACCTGGACAGGCGTTTTACTCATTGGTTTTTTAGCAGGAATTGGCTTTACAATGTCTATTTTTGTTTCAATGCTCGCTTTTAAAGATATTATTCTGCTTGATGCGGCAAAAATTGGGGTCCTTTGTGGCTCAGGTTTATCTGCCCTTATCGGTCTGGGATATGGATTTATTTATATTAAGCGCAATAAAGGAATTTCTCATAGTTCCTAACAAACTAACTGAAAATACATTTTTATGCAGAACTTTTAAAAAACGATTTCGCTCATTTGTTGGGTTCGGACGATATTTAATGTAAAAGCTGTTGTCTCGCCTCATCTTTACACTTATGAAGGAGAAAACTAACATCATCATACTATTTACGAGCCTCTAATGTTACAACACCTTTAACTCTTAAGAAGACTTATAAGAGATATTTTTATTTCTTTCTTCAATATTCTTTTACTCATGCACCAGCTCCACTCATGATATGCACAGAAATGATTTTAATTGTTTCAATATAAAAGGCTTCGTGGTTTCAGAAAAGCTACCTTTCGTCAGGACTATTATTCACTATAAAAAAATTAATTATTATGAATCAATATCTTATGTTTAATCATACGAAACAGATAAGAATAAGCAAAATTCAATAATCAGTTAAGTAATTCCATGGTTTATTTTTTTCCAATGAACCACCCTCCTCGTTACTGATTTTATTGCGGTATTCTAAATAACTTTAATTTTTATCTGCTTAAAAGCACATTATTTTTGGATAAAAAATATTTAATTTATCATTATAAATCTTGAATGGAGTTCAAATATCGTATGATTTCTTCATTTCAAATCTGTACATGATAAATCAATCAAGACTATTCTCTTACACGTCACAAGCCGAGGAGAAATATGGATTATTTGAAGAAAGAAGACTGCTTCACCATATCCATACAAGAGTTGTTCAACACGAAAACTAAAAATTAAATGATGACGGCCAACTGACACCTTTGATCTAAGAAGGAGATGGGGCGCACAATGGCTTTACCGTTATACCATTCATGGTCGGTGCCGTGAAATGGACTTGGGGGGCTTGAGAGATATTTTTTCAAAACAAGCGCGTAAATTGGCACTATAATAGCGTTTTGTTTTACGTGAAAGGTATATACGATTTAAATAACGCAATAAACAAAAACGTGAACCAATGTGTAATATCCATTATTTAAAAGATATTGCTGTCAATACCTTTGAAAATTGTAAAGCAGAATTAAAAGGAAGTTGGTTTTCACTTTTATGGCTTCATATTCTCACCCAATTAGGTTTTATCTCCATTTCAGAAATTACCCCACCAGGTATACGCAACATCCTTATTCCTATCTGGCATACAAAAACAGGAGTTGCTCGTAGGCCCCTTATCCGTCTCAATATACCATCAAATATGCATCTGCTCTGACATTAGATATTGATACAGGTAACAAAAAACAAAAGATTTATTTGGAATAACAACGTCATAACATCACTATTAAATTGACAATGGAGTGGAAAAATATTCCCGTTTTTTATCATCGACACATCGCTTGTCTCACTCCATGAAAGAATTAAACTTGAAGCATGCTTCCATAGGGAGCACTCTAGTTTACGTAATTAACTCGCGGGAAAAAAGAAACCCCTAGTCATTTAGACTATTCTAAAACATATGATTGATGGAAAAATAGAGCATATATATCGTTGTTCTCCCCTTTTTCCGCTCTTATTTGATATTTATTTTCTTTTTGTTTAAAGAGGTCGCTCTATATTTCTTGATACCATAAAATACTCTTCATAGATAATTTAAAAAGCAATGTTTCCGAGACTTTCGAATTTATACAACGCCACATAAAATACAAGAAGAGTAAAATAATATGGCTATATTTCTCACAAGAAGAGCTTTACTTACAAAGACCACCATTTGCAAAATATGTAAACATGATAAGAAACTAGCACAATATACTGCAAAAACGAAAGAATGTATTTCATGTGTGATTGGCAGTATGACACAGAAAATACTTATAATAGAGTAGTTAAGGGAAGAAAGTTAACCTAAAGAACATATGGAGGTATCAAAAACTTTGTAAATCTTAATCATAATTCAAAAAAGAGAAATAGACATGAAACAAATTTAAGTAATAAAATCATAAAAGCAACACACTGTAACATTATCATTAATTTTGATCTATATTTACATGATTTTATGAAAAGTACTTCTGAAGAAGCTATAAACGCATAAGACATGGTAATTTTATAACTTATAGTGCAACATAAATATTATCTATAGAGATATATTTTTTATTGCCTCGTAATACGGAAAAAATTAAATTTTCAAGATATACATAAAGTCATAAACAATCATTTGATGACAAACTAAACATCTCTAGAAAATACATCATCAATTCTATTTTGGTAATTCCGTCACTAATCCAATGAGCTCCCATTTCTCTAAGATTTATAATATTAAATCTGTATTCACGAGGCTGTCCCTCATGTAACATGCATTCTTTGAATAAACGCAGTGCATTGTTCCTTAGTTCTATTAAGGCTTATCGTAAAGTCTTCTCCATCTCACTCTATAGGCTCTAAAACGTTTATAGACGGCATATTTTATATCCCTTCTTAAACCGTTTTTTACCCAAACATCTTTCTCTTGTAATGTATAAGTGACCATTTTAAATTCATCATGAACAAGTTTAAAATGAGAGAGTCCTGCTGTATTAAATATTCCATTTAAGTTAAAATATAAATATCCTTAACAAAAATTATTAATATATATTAAAGCTTTACGTTATTGAAACTCTGTTGAAACTAAAAAATACTTATCCCTTATCAAGTGCATAAACAGCATGTAATGTTCTAACCGCAAGTTCAGTGTAAGCACTATCAATCAAAATAGAAATTTTAATTTCTGAGGTCGTAATTGCTTGAATGTTAATACCCTTTTCAGCCAAAGCCTTAAATGCTGTAGCGGCAACACCTGCATGGCTACGCATTCCAATACCAATCACAGATACCTTGGCGAGATCGCTTTCAAACTGGAGAACATCAAATCCAATTTCTTTGCGATTCTTTTCAAGAAGTGTAACGGCTTTTTCTACATCTGATGATGGTACAGTAAAAGTCATATCAGTTTTTGAGCCATCTTCAGAAATATTTTGCACAATCATATCAACATTAATGCTTTCTTCAGCCAAGGGACCAAAAATTGCTGCCGAAATCCCTGGACGATCGGCAAGCCGACGAAGGGAAATTTGTGCTTCATCCTTAGCAAAAGCAATACCAGTAACATTTTGTTGTTCCACAATTTCATCCTCATCGCAAATAAGTGTTCCAGAAGAACTCATTGGATCCTCCATGCCTAACGCATCAGGATCCTCAAAACTTGAACGCACAAAGGTACGAACCTTATGAACCATTGCCAATTCAACAGAACGAACCTGTAAAACCTTTGCACCAAGAGAAGCCATTTCTAGCATTTCTTCAAAAGCTACTTTTGGTAAACGACGCGCTTTCGGCTCTATACGTGGATCCGTTGTATAAACACCATCCACATCCGTATAAATATCACAGCGATCAGCTTGTACAGCAGCGGCTATAGCAACAGCACTTGTATCTGATCCCCCACGCCCTAAGGTAGAAATCCGGTTATCCGGAGATAACCCCTGAAAACCAGCAATAACGGCAACCTGACCTTCCTGAAAACACTCGATTAAAAAAGATCCATCAATATTAGTAATACGTGCACGGCCATGCGCATTGTCTGTATGAATAGGAATTTGCCAACCAAGCCATGAACGTGCATTCACCCCCATTTCTTGAAGTGTCAAAGCCAACAAACCTGACGTAACCTGTTCACCAGAAGCAACCACAACATCATATTCACGAGCATCTCTATGCATAGAGGAAGCATCACTTGTCCACTGAACAAGTTCATTTGTTTTACCAGCCATCGCAGATACGACAACGGCAACCTCATTGCCTGCATCAACCTCTCTTTTGACATGCCTTGCAACATTATGAATACATTCAATGTTTGCTACAGATGTTCCACCAAATTTCATGACAATGCGCGCCATTAATAACACTCTTACCTTTACATCTCTTATCTCAAACAGTAATGAGAATTAGATGCTGTATCAACTAACCATTTTCTCGACATAGCGAATATCTATCATTTGTGCAAGTTTCATTATGATTATATTAATTTCTCTTGACTTTGTATAAAATCTACTTGACCTGATCATTAAAAATAAAGGAAGGCAACATGATCGATGAAACACAAACGACTATTGATCAAAGTGAAATTGATCATTTTTCACGTATTGCTACAGAATGGTGGAATCCACAAGGAAAATTTCGACCTCTTCACCAATTTAACCCAACACGCCTTGCTTACATCAGAGAAAAAATCTGTTTAGAGTTTAATCGTGACCCTTCTTCACTTACGCCCTTTCACAATTTGAAAATTCTTGATATTGGCTGTGGAGGAGGCTTGTTATCTGAACCAATGGCACGTCTTGGTGCTATAGTTGTAGGCGTTGATGCTGCACAAACAAATATTGAAGTCGCAAAAACCCATGCAGCTCAAAATGACCTTTTAATTGATTACCGCACGACGACAGCAGAAGTACTTGCCAATGAAGGAGAAAAATTTGATATCATCCTTAATATGGAAGTTGTTGAACATGTCGCTGACGTTAATCTCTTCATAGCAGCTACAGCAAAAATGTTGAAACCACAAGGGTTGATGTTTGTCTCAACACTCAACCGCACATGGAAAGCATGGGGGCTTGCTATTGTAGGCGCTGAATATATTCTACGTTGGCTTCCTAAAGGAACCCATGATTATAAAAAATTCCTAAAACCTCTAGAACTTAAAAATTTCTTATCAAAAAACGCTCTGACTGTCGTTGATGAGATAGGTATTACTTATAACCCATTAAACGACAGCTGGAATCGCTCAAAAGACATGGGCGTTAACTATCTCCTTCTTGCAAAACGGTCTTAAGAATATGTAATTTACAAATATTATATGCCTTGTAATAAAGAATTGAGCTTTCCCTCAGCCTCTAAAGCATAAAGATCATCACAACCGCCAACGTGATAATCACCTATGAAAATTTGTGGAAATGTATTACGTCCATTTGCACGCTGTACCATTTCTTGGCGAAGGGATGTGGAAGCATCAATATCTGTATACTTTACGCCTTTTTTATTAAGCAAATCACGTGCTTTTGTACAATAAGGACAGTTAGGGCGTGTATAAATTATTACCTCTTTCATAGTATTATCCTCCAATATTTTTTAATAATATTCATTTTAAATTCCTCTTAAGAAGAGGGAAAAATAGAATCTTCTTTGAGAACACGCGAAAATGTTAGCACATCAACCTGTCGTGCACCTGCATCTTTTAATGCAGCAGCTGCTGCTGTAACTGTTGCACCCGTTGTAAATACATCATCAATCAGCAAAACAGAACATCCTTTGAGATATTTTTTAACTTTATGCGAAACCTTAAAAGCATTTTTTACGTTAAGTTTTCTCTCTCTCGAAGAAAGACTAACCTGCGGACGGGTATGCCGACAACGAACAAGCCAACTCGGTTTTAAAAGCTTTTTTTGTGATGCTGCAATATAACGTGCAAGCTCAGCAGATTGATTATAACGCCTCTCCCAAAAACGACGAAAATGCAATGGAATGGGAATAATAACATCACAATCATCAATAACCTCGCGTCCAGCAAACATCATCCAATTGGCCATAAATGATGCCAATTCTATATGATCACCATATTTTAAGCGCGTTACTAAAGTTCGTGCAAGCCCTTTATGAACAATGACTGAGCGAACACGTGAAAAAGGATGGGAATTACGGAGTGCTTCACCACTAAGAAAACCATCCCCCATATCACAAACAAAAGGAGTCCCCATAACAGGACAATAAGGTTTCGTGATAAATTGAAGTTCTTTCCAACATTCGGAGCAAATCGTACCATAAGTAGAAACATTTTGCTTACATCCAGGACAAATTGGTGGATAAAGCATCGTTTTCAAGCGTTCAACGAACTTACTTAGTATATCTCCGCTATTTAACGCCGCTTCTCGAAAATACAACATTATAAATTTAGGCTTTTACAAGTTTCCCTCAGAACAAAAGTTCCTTTGTATTTCCTCAATTTATAATTTTAATTCCTTTAAAAACTCTTACCTTCTATAAATTTATTTTCTTTCATATTATAAACTTGACAGAGCTTGCACAAATAATGAACCTTTTTAAAATATATTCTTTCATAGATCGAAAGTGTTCTACAATATGTCGCATCCTTTAATTTTTGATCATAACCGCATTGAACAATTCCGAAAACGTGCCTTTCAAAAAGCAAAAAAAGGATGTGACTTTTTACTCTCTCACATGGCAGAAGATCTCTATAAACGCCTTAGCACTGTTGATCGCCTCTTTACATTAGCTCTCGATTTACACAGCCATACAGACCTTGCTGCGCAAGCTTTAATGAAATCTGGAAAAGTTTGTTCCATAGAACGCATTGAGACCGATACGCTTTATCAAAGCCATGATAAAAAATTTCATTTACGTCATCGAGAATTTCTTGATTTACCTCAAAGTTACTGTGACCTTATTGTTTCACTTCTTTCATTACAATTGACCAATGATACCCCTGGTATTCTAAGCCAGATAAAAAATACTCTTAAACCAGATGGCTTATTTCTTGCTGTTATGGCAGGAGCTGGTACATTAAGAGAATTGCGGGAAAGCCTGCTGCAAGCTGAAAGTGAAATTTATGGTGGAGCAAGCCCTAGAATCTACCCTTTTGCCGACATTCGTGATGCAGGCGCTCTTTTACAGCGTGTTGGCTTTGCCCTGCCTGTAGCAGACGTTGAAGATATCACAATACGTTATAATACAATGTTTGACCTTATGCACGATCTTAAAGCTATGGGAATGCAAAATGCACTCATCAATCGTTCACGACGCCCTGTATCCAAACGTTTTTTTCTCCGCGCAGCTGAAATCTATGCACAACAATTTAGTGATCCTGATGGACGTATTCGTGCACATTTTTCTTTCATCTGGCTCTCTGGTTGGGCTCCTCATCCCAACCAACAAAAACCCCTACAACCTGGTTCAGCGCAAATATCTCTTACAGATGTTTTACAGCCCCAAAAAATATAACCTAAAATTATTTTTTTAAAATACTTTTATCTGTTGTCCGTAATATTTGACTAGTGACCGTTCCAGCTATCATTGAATCGCTCACGTTTAGAGCAGTACGTCCCATATCAATTAGCGGTTCAATAGAGATAAGTACAGCAACCAAAGTAACAGGAAGCCCCATAATTGGTAACACAATCAATGCAGCGAAAATAGCACCTCCCCCCACACCAGCAACACCAATAGAACTCAACGTTACAACACCAACAAGCGTAGCAATCCAAGTGGGATCAAGAGGATTAATACCCATAGAGGGTGCAATCATGGTCGCAAGCATTGCTGGATAAAGACCAGCACAACCATTTTGTCCAATTGTTGCCCCAAAAGAAGCTGCAAAACTCGCAATGGATTGTGGTACACCTATCCACTGTGTTTGCGCTTCAATATTCAAAGGAATACTTGCAGCACTTGAACGACTGCTAAAAGCAAATGTTAAAACTGGTAAAACCTTTTTGAAAAAACGAAAGGGATTAATCCCAGAAATACCAAGCAATACACCATGAATTCCAAAAATTAAAATAATACCGACATAAGAGGCAATGATAAAAACCAGTAAATTTAAAATATCTGTAATACGCGATATTGCTCCTACTTTCGTCATAAGTGCAAAAATACCATAAGGCGTCAAAGCAATCACAATACGGACTAACCGCATAATCCAAGCTTGTGCCACTTGAATAAATAAAAGCGCTTTTTCTCCTTTTTCTGGCTCATCTTTCTTTAAAAGAAGAACCGATGCACCTAAAAATGACGCAAAAATAACAACACTGATAATTGACGTACGTTTAGCTCCACTCAACTCAGCAAATGGATTTTTAGGAATCATAGACAAAATCATCTTTGGTATATTCATATCTCCAAGTTTAGAAATATGACCTTCAAGAAGAGCAGAAACATTTTGCCCTTCATGCACTAAACCATCGGTTGTTAATCCAAAAAAATTAACCACAAGCACACCAACCAATGCTGAAAGAGCCGTTGTAAAAAGCAATATTGAAATTGTTATTATACTCATCTTTCCAACAGCATAAACAGAATGTAAATGAGCAACTGCTGAAACGATAGAGATAAAAACCAATGGCATAACAATCATTTGCAACAATAAAATATAGCCCTCACCGACAATGTTAAACCATTCAACGGATTTCAATAAAGTGCTTTCACCCTCTCCATAAATAAACTGCAAAACACTTCCAAAAATCAAGCCAAGGATAAGCCATAGCATAACACGTAGTGAAAGACTCCATTGCATTTTCTTACTTTGAGAAACCAATAATAAAAAAATAACAAATAGAAATAAATTGACGAAAAAATTAAATGTCATTGTCTATACTCACTATTATTATGGTTGACATAAATAATCTGCATAATTCAAAATCAATGCATGATATTTAAAATTAACCTATAAAGCTTACAAGGCTTTTACAAAATCATTATTTTTTTAATTTATAGATTAAAAGAGAATTTTTTATCTACTAATAACTGTTTAAAGAAAATAAATAAAATTATTTTCTTATTCTTTAAATTTTCACTCTCATAAAATATTTAAAAAAGAGAAATATAAGCAACATTCATTGCATCTTAATACTGAATAATTACAGCATATCTTATCCTATAAATCTCCTTACCTCTCTCTTTTTCTATTTGAACTGAAGCGGGCTTTCCAAGCAAGGATGAATTAACAATTGAACATTCATGATTTTTCTAGAAAATACACCAACAAGCTACTTCTGCTCATTTTATGGACTGCACTCTCAATAGCTTTGATCAGCACTTCAAATATAATTATTTTATTGAAAATACTTTTTATACATTCTTTCTTTGCTCTCAATGAAAGCTTTTTTATTTTTCAAAACTCTTTTTATAGTCATAAAAAGGCTTTGAAATACAACATGTTGATTTATAATCATAATTTACTGTTTTGCATATTAAATTTGCATATTAAATGAGAGTCCCGAATAACGTAAGATTCTCTCATTTCAAACCTGTTTATCTTGAATCAATCAAAATCATTTGCTTGCACATCACAAGCAGGGCTGGCGTATGGGTAAAAATGTATAAGAAAGGAGTAAAAAGACCTTTTATGAAACATCTTAATGCAAGAGCTGTCGCAACATTGGAGGGCGGAGCTTGAGCAGCAAATATAAATAATATGATTGCTTTTTATAATAGCGCAGTAAAACGTTTTAACGATACCTATTCATATGCTGATCGAACAACACGTGCACATGCTATAGATAATTTTGTCACTTTAGATATAAAAAAGATAAGTTGGAGTTATAATCTTACGCAAGAACTAATAAGAGGAAAGGTTTTTGAATTTGAAGAGGCATGCCTCACTCAGAGTTCATATCATCCTTTTACGCAACAGTGGTTTTATTGTAATCGGAATCTCAACGATGGAATTTACCAAATGCCTCGTATAGTCCTGATAGGACAAAAAGTTGAAAATAGGATGATACAAATTACAGGCATAGGAGCACGAAGCGTTTTTTCTGTATTGATAGCTAAGAATTTGCCTAATCTAGATGCAATAGATACAGGTCAATGCTTTCCACGGTATCTTTATAAAAACGTTGAATCTCTGTAACTGTTCATGATGAAAAACAATCCCATTTGTTTGCAAATTCAATAAAGGAAAGAAAAACATCTGGTTTACAGAGGCGTGATGCCATTAGGGATGAAGGACGAGCACATTTTAAAGCTGCTTATCCTAGTGAGAGTATAACAAAGACGATTACAAATTTCTAGATAATGAAAACAATGGAAAAGACTGAGGATATATGATTAAAATGGGAGGCTTTAAGCCTAAAAATATTATAAATTTTATGAATAATACAGTTTAAAGCATTAAAAGCAGTCTTACAGTAGATTTACAATGTATGGGGATAATTAATTGCCTATAATAAGTTGCGCTCATACTGATAAAGATTATTCTGCTATAGAAATGTTGTGCTTTTTTGACTTTTTGTGCGTATTCAAACACTCATTCGTTGCAAATTCAATCTCTTTATCTCGTGCCTCTTTATCAAGAATAATAGTATTTTAATATAATACCCCTTTGCATACAAATAGTTATTTCTTATCTATGAATAGCTTATAATTTCATATAACTCTATGAAGATAATATTTTTTATTTATCAATATTTAATGATGTAATTAACACATTCATTATATATATATAATAATCTTTATTTCTATCTATTTACATAATATATTTCTTTTTTTATAAAAATAAAATTGAGTTATACATACATCGATCTATCGGTATTTTTTCTACTTTCTTTTTAGCGCACTGAAAGATTGATATCGTAATTTTTGTATAATAAAATACTCTTTCATATAAGCATCGTATATTGAATTATAATAATTGACTATTAACGGCAAATAATATTTTTTTATCCCTTTTAAAAGTAAAAAATATTATTTTCAGACCTATTCATAAGTAGGCTTAGCCAAGTGAATAAAAAATGTTTGATAATAAGCTTTATCTCTTATGAACTATCTTTTGTACAAAGGGACAACATTATGATTACGGAAATATCGTGATATTATTAGGTATAAAAATCACACTCCCCAAGAAATTTTTGTATTGTATCCTTTCCGTTATGAGAAATGTTAAAAGCAAGATAGGGTATGCTCTCTAGAGCAAATGAGTGAATGAACCACCACGGTGATATGTATTTTTAAAAAAATAGGAAGTATCTTTGCTTCAAATTTAATAGGCACATTCTAAAAATAAAGGTTCTACAGACTCATTCCAAATAGAATAGTAATGGGACAAATATTTTTCAGCATCTGTTTGTCCCATTGCAACAACCTCTTCTAAAGGATTAAGAAAATTTGTTTCATCAAAACCATTCGTATCATACTGTTTGCGATTTTTTAAGCCTTTGCGAGCAATAGTAAGAGCTTGACGTGCTAACTCTAAAAGAATAGTTTGACGAAAAGGAGTTCTTAACCCTTCTTTAGGAACACGTTGGCGCAACTCTAAAACTTCTTCAAAACACCAATCTTGTGTCAAAGCCTCTGCCTCATTAAGTGCTTCCCTATCATAAAGAAGCCCAACCCAAAAAGCTGACAACGCACAAATGCGCTTCCAAGAACCACAATCAGCTCCCCTCATTTCTAAAAATCTTTTTAATCGGACTTCAGGAAATAACGTTGATAAGTGATTAATCCAATCTCCCATGTTTGGAATTGAATTTGCAACTTGTCCTTTTAATGCTCCATTCATAAACTGACGAAACGTTATGTGTGTACAATCATAATAACGACCATCACGCACAACAAAATACATTGGAACATCAAGGGCCCATTCAACATAATCAGCAAAACCAAAACGCTCAGAAAATACAAAGGGCAGAACGCCTGTCCTCTGATTATCCGTATTACGCCAAATTTCAGAACGCCACGATAAAAAGCCATTTGGGCGCCCTTCTGTAAAGGGCGAACTTGCAAATAATGCCGTTGCAATGGACTGTAACTTCATGGATACTTGCATTTTTCGCCGCATATCACTTTCAGATGAAAAATCAAGATTAACCTGAACTGTTGATGTGCGATACATCATATTAAGACCATTATACCCCACTTTAGGCATATAATCAGTCATAATCTGATAACGTGATTTAGGCATTCGCGGCGTTTCAGCTAAAGTCCACTTTGGACTAGCTCCAAGACCTAGAAAACCTATACCTAATGGTTCTGCAATTTTTTTGAGAAGAGTTAAATGCTCCATCAACTCGTAATATGTATGGCTTACTGATTTTAATGGTGCACCAGATAATTCAAATTGTCCCCCAGGTTCCAAAGAAATGGCTCCCTGATCAACTGATCCTACGAGCCCAATAATATTCTCTTCATCTAAAATAGGTTTCCATCCTAAGGCGCTTTGCATCCTCTCTAAAAGCGCTCGGATTCCCCTCTCTCCTTCATAAGGAACAGGGTGAAAACCATCTCTATAAAACGGAAATTTTTCATGTTCTGTACCAATGCGCCAATCATCTTCTGCTTTATACCCCCCTTGGAAATAGCTAACCAAAGAATCTAAGTTATAAATTTCACTTTCATCAGTTATATCAAGCGCCATAACTTACCGTATCCTATAATTGGTATCATCATCTTAAATAAATTGTTTAGAATGATTTTACAGATTTCTCAATCCATTGCCCAATCCCCCACGGTAGCATTAAGAAGAGCCAAAGCAGCAACAGCGGCAGTATCAGCGCGTAAAATACGCGGACCTAGTGATATTGGAACCACAAAAGGATGTTTTTTTAAAAAGCTCCGCTCTTCTTCACTAAAGCCACCTTCCGGTCCAATAAGAATACCAGGTGTTGTAACGTCACGCTTTTTAAAAAAAGGTAATGGATTATGCGATTTATGCTCTTCATCACAAAAGAATAAAGGCTGTGTCTCATCCCACTGTGCTAAAAGTTCTGCTAATGATAGAGCCGATACGCATTCAGGAAGAGATAAAATTCCACACTGTTCAGAAGCTTCAATAACATTGGCTTCCATACGCGCCATATTGATACGCGTAACCTGCGTATGATGCGTTATAACAGGCTGCAAAATCGATACCCCCATTTCAACAGCTTTCTGCACCATATAATCCAACCGCGCATTTTTGAGTGGAGCAAAGCAATAAATAAGATTGGAATGCGTCGTCTGTAATCTTTCTTGATGGATAAGCTGAACCACAACAAATTTTTTCTTAACAGTGATAAGTTTAGCAAGCCACTCACCATCCTGTCCATTAAAAAGTAAAATTTCTGCTCCTTCTTTCATACGCAAAACATGCATAAGATAAGAAGCTTGTGCCCCCTCTATCTTTATTTCTTCATTCAAAGCCAATGTCTGTCGGATAAATAATCTTTTAAGTTTATAATTTATGCGCATAAAAATTTTGCCAATGCTCACTATCGTCATCAAGAAAATGAAGAAAAATATATAGCAAAAAGAAAAAATTATATCTATAGAACTATAATATATTAAAGAATTATAGAGTTTTTTTAGCTTTATGAGATAATAATAGGAACTTATAGATCCTTAAGTGATTCTGCTTTCATAAAAGTTTAAATAATGCACCATTCATCTTTGCATTCAGTCATTGATGCATCCGTGGAGGAAAAATATGTCTGCTAAAAAAGCTACAATTATTACGATTACAACCCTCTTAGCCTTTATTTTGATTACAGTGGGAATTGGTTCTGTTGGAGCCGACGGGAAGCATACAATTACCAAAGATGGCTATGGTATTTCTTCTGCGATTCAATAAGCACTGGCCAACATCCTCCTTAAAATTTTAATGTTTTTTAGCAATTTTTATAAGATTAGCACCAATATTATGAATCTCTTGTATTTGAAAGATTCCATAAGAAGGTTTTTTATTCCTCTCTTCAGTCATTTATCTATACCAACCTCACTTATTATGACGGTGAGGATGGTTTTTACTGCTTCACGACGAACGGATTTAAAATGAGAGAATCTTCCGATAATGGGAGCTCTGATTTAAATTTAAAAGACAATTTTAAGTTGCAAAAAGACGAATTACCATTATAGGATAGAATATTATACAGATGAAAAACGATACTCAATCTGCGTCAATATCTTTTGTAACCCAAAAATCACCATGATTTTGTCCTTTAGAGCTTAGAGAAAAAGTAAAAGGCCATGCAAGGCTATTAGCAAGACATTGGACATCTTTACATAAAGTTTCTGATCTATAGTTTTTGCGTAGTTGTGCCTGTAATATCAGTTCATTTTCCTTCCCTTGCGCAATAGCAGTTGCAATGGTTCCTTGAATGGATAAGCTCAAGTCTGCTGTACGCATTAATGACTCTGTTACCTTCATCATACCTTCTGAAAAGCTTGTCTGAATATCCCAGTAATCAAATGTTGTTAAAAAAGTATCATTATTCATTAAAAGAAATTGTTGTTTATTTGAAAGTCTTGTTTGTAATTCATTCAGATCATACCCTAATAGCCGACCAGAAGACATCTTCAGTGTTAACTCACCCTGCATTTTCGTAAAAATTTCTGGCCAAGAATCAGCAAGTGTTCGTACCGTTGCAGTAAAATTCGTTTTGCTTTGTATAAATGGAATAAATCCCCAAATTTCTAAAGTCTCCTGCATATCAATAGAAGCGCCTGAAATATTTCCTCCAATACGCACTTTCTGTCCAGCTGACGTAACTTCAATATTACTTTGCACGGATCCACCAAAAATATTCGCATGTCCAAGATCAAAAATACCATGCCCATCTCTTATTTGTATTGCAGCAGCTAAATTTGTGAGTGAAATATTTCCTATTTTAGCTTGTGGCGCAGAAAGTCGTATATCCACGCCAATACGATCAAAAATTCTCATGTCAAAGCAGGCATTTTTCTTTTTACCTGAAAAAAACATTGAACCCAAGAGGCTAAGGTCTAGGTTATCAAAAGCTAAAGAGCCCATGAGATTTGGTACATAATCTTGAAAATCGAGTTTTAAAGCTCCTCGCGCATTGGCTTTCCCCATCGTAAATGTAACATTGTTCATTTGGATATGCATTGGCTGCGCTAAAAAATGAGATTCCCATACAATGGGTATTTTTAATTTATGTCCCCAAAACTGATTTCCACCAACCCAAGACAATGTCTGATTCCATCCAGGAGAACGCATCGACACTTTTCCGTCAAAAATATAATATTCAGATAATCGAGCCTTTCCTGTAAAAGTTATTCCCCCACGTACAGAATTGAGACTTGCCCTAATATGACTTTTGCCTCCTGCAAGAAGCAGCAATGCTTGAGAAGCATCAAGTGATAATTTTGTAAATTCTCCGCGCCAACGCGCATCTGCACGTAACCGTACTTCCTGAGTTGATTCCGGCCAATCTAAAGTTGCATTTAATCCTGTTATTTTTTCTGCTACTCCTGAAAAACTATCGTGATACACAAGAACACCATTTTTAATGACAATCCGTCCAAAAGGTTGTTTTAAAAGGTGCTCTATCTCTGGATGCTCAGGATTATGTTTTAATATTTCACGCGTATTACGTATAGCCACCCCTAATGCACCTTGTGAGCGAGAAAACCGATCAAAAAAATCTGCTATTGTTTTAACAGGCTTTTCCATAACAAATTGAGGACGCATAATCCGCGTCTCTGAAAAAGAAATATGTCCCCAAAGAAGATCGACGACAGAAAGATCAACTTCTATTGATTCAGCTTCCATTAATGGCGCAACATCATCCATTTTTGATGTTAAAGTAACGCCAGAAAGAAATGCTTTAGGATAAGGAAAAAGATGTAACCGCGGTGGATCACGCAATTGCACATTGTAACCCGTCCATGCACTTAAATCCTGCGCTAAACGAATACGAATCGCATCTGTAGAAATAAGATAAGGTAAAACGAGAATCCCCACTCCAAATAAAAAGATAATTGTAATAAAAACTCCGCTCAAAAATTTTATTATTCTGATGCGCACATTATCCCTCTATACTTATCCCCCTATAACAGATTAAAAACAAACTTAAATGATCATAAAAAGTTTTTATAATCCTATAATTCACTATATCCACTTTGTATCTTCATTATTTTTGTTCTTTATCCAAAATTTATTCAAACAGCAATGTTGCTGCTTCTTTATAAAGCAATTATTTAAAAGTCTTCAAAACTATAAATCCACAACATTATAAAACCATTCTTACTGTTCTCATATGAATATTGCTATAAAACTCTATCGTATTATTAGAAAATGCTTTACAAAAAAAACAAACAGCCTTACCGAAAGGATCTCTGAATGAATAATATTATCGACGGAAAAAAACTTGCTGAAGAGATTATTGTGAAAGTTAAGGCCGAAACAGCAAAGCTCCGCCATCACTATAATATACAACCTAGTATCGCTGTTATTATCGTTGGAGATGATCCTGCAAGTCAAGTATATGTCACCTCAAAAAATAAAAAAGCCGAAGAATGTGGGTTTCTTTCAATCAAACATGTCGTTTCCAAAGAAACGCAAGAAAAAGATCTCCTTCAACTTATTACAACATTAAATTCTGATCCCAAAATTCATGGTATTTTGGTACAGCTGCCTCTCCCTGCTCATATGAATACAAATCGCATAACACAAGCCGTTGCTTTCCAAAAAGATGTTGATGGTTTTCATTATATTAATGTAGGAAAACTCGCGGCAAACGCACTTGAAGATGCGATGATTCCCTGCACTCCAGCTGGTGCCATGATGATGATTGAACAACAATGTGGGCAAGATTTATCTGGACTTGATGCTGTCGTTGTTGGACGCTCTAATATTGTTGGAAAACCTATGGCTGCCCTTTTAACAGCAGCCAATGCCACTGTGACAATTGCCCATAGTCGTACCCGTGACCTTGATGATGTGTGTCGAAGCGCTGATATTCTCGTAGCTGCTGTAGGCCGCCCACAAATGATTAAAAAAGACTGGGTGAAAAATGGTGCAATTGTTATTGATGTCGGTATTAACCGCGTTGCTGCACCAGAAAAAGGTATAGGGAAAACACGTCTTGTTGGTGATGTCGATTTTGAAAATGTAAAAGAAAAAGCTGCTGCGATCACCCCTGTTCCAGGAGGCGTTGGACCAATGACAATTGCCATGCTTATGGTTAATACACTCAAAGCGGCCGCGCGATCATACAATCTGCCTATACCAAAATTCTAAAAATTGTAACAATTCCTTGTATATGGTTTAATTGTATATGATTCAGCTTATTTATTTTTGCATTTTTCATGTCATAAAAACAGATGCCCCTTGATCTGCACGATTAACGGATTGACGAAAAACATGAAAAAGTTCGCGTCCAACACCATGTTCGTTTTTTGAAAGATCCGGAGATATGATTTTTCGCGCGTTAAATTTTGCTAAATCCTCCAAAAGGGTTAATTTACCCTCATGAGCATCAAGAAAAACAATATCACCATCCTGCAAACGTGCAATGGGGCCATTATCCACTGCTTCTGGTGTCACATGGAGAGCAGCAGGAATTTTTCCTGACGCTCCTGACATACGCCCATCGGTTATCAATGCTACCTTTTGACCGCGATCTTGTAAAACGCCTAAAATGGTCGTTAATTTATGAAGCTCTGGCATACCATTGGCTTTTGGTCCTTGATAGCGAATGACAGCGATAAAGTCTTTATTATGCAACACTCCAGATTTAAAAGATTTTTGTAGTTCCTCTTGATCATTAAAAACAAAGACTGGTGCTTTAATCTGCCAATACTCTGGTTTAACAGAGGAAACTTTTATAATAGCTGTTCCCAAATCTCCTGATAAAACACGAAGACCACCATCAAGCTGAAATGGCTTTCTCCACCCCGCTAACACCTTATGATCACCACTTTCCTTAAGAGCCGCTTCACGCACCACATGACCATCAGCAGAAAGCTTTGCTTCAATTGCATAAGCATTGAGATCTTTACCAAAAACCGTAGAAACATCTTCATGGACCAAGCCTGCCTCGATAAGCTCGCGAATAATAAATCCCATTCCCCCCGCAGCGTAAAAATGATTAATATCTGCTAAACCGTTAGGATAAATGCGCGCTAAAAGAGGCACAACGGATGAAATTTCTGCAATATCATGCCATGTCAATTTAATACCGCAAACAGCAGCCATAGCAATCAAATGAATCGCATGATTGGTAGAACCTCCTGTTGCATTTAATCCTACAATGGCATTCACAAAAGAACGCTCATCAATGATCATACCAAGTGGACTATAATGATCACCAAGATCTGTCATTTCAAGTACACGTTTCGTAGCTTCTTTTGTTAAAGCATCACGCAACGGTGTATTCGCATTAATAAAAGAAGCTCCAGGCATATGAAGCCCCATCATCTCCAGTATCACCTGATTAGAGTTAGCTGTTCCATAAAATGTACATGTTCCTGGCCCATGATAAGAACGTGCTTCTGATGCTAAAAGTGTTTGGCGATCTATTTTATTTTCCGCGTAAAGTTGACGTATCTTCGCTTTTTCATCATTACCTTGACCACTTGTCATGGGACCAGCTGCTATAAAAATTCCTGGTAAATGACCAAATGTTAGGGCACCAATCAATAAACCTGGCACAATTTTATCACACACCCCAAGATACAATGCTGCATCAAAGACATCGTGTGATAAGCTTATAGCTGTTGCCATTGCAATTACTTCACGCGAAAAAAGGGAAAGCTCCATCCCCGCATTTCCCTGCGTAACACCATCGCACATCGCGGGAACACCACCTGCAACCTGTGCAACACCACCAACCATACGGGCCGACTCTTTAATTAAGTGAGGAAATTTTTCAAAAGGTTGATGTGCTGAAAGTATATCGTTATATGCCGTGATAATGCCAATATTCCCAACGATATTTCCCTTCAAACGCTCTTTATCTATTGCACCACAAGCAGCAAAGCCATGAGCCTGATTGGCACATCCTAAAAAACTCCGTTTGGGGCGATGAACTTGTGCTTTTGCAATACGATCTAAGTAAATTTCTCGTGTTGATTGAGACCGTTCATAAATCCTTCGTGTAACTGTGGCAATTGTCTTGGAAAGTGCCATATTTCTCTCCCCCTTTCATTGTTGCTGCCCCTCATTCATTGAGAGAGATTACGTTTTTATTCACCTTGTGTCGCATATTTTGATTCACTTATTTCATTTTCTGCAGGCGACCAATAAACCTGAACGAGATGAGGGGAATTACGCAAAATTGCCCGAATAGGCATTTCTATTTCAGACCCGTCTTGACAAGCCTCTTCAAAACAATCGCGTTTCTGAAAACCTTCAAAATGGAGAATAATACAACGAGATTGCATAATAACTGGCAAAGTTAGTGAGAGTCTTGGCTCAACAGCACTCTTAGCATGAAGGGGTAAAACAAGTGCTTGTGTTCGTAAATCAAGCGCTTGCTTTAAACGATCAGCATCAGGAAAAAAAGAAGCCGTATGTCCATCCTCCCCCATTCCTAAAACAACAACATCAAAGGGTTTAGGCAAAGTATTAACACGACTCGCCGCTGAAAAAGCAGCAAGTTCAGCAGTAATTGCTTTATGATAAAGCCCTACAAAACGTGCTTTTTCGGCAAAATTTTGTAACAAATGACACCGTACCATATGTTCATTTGAACGTTCATCGTGTGTAGGGACAAAACGTTCATCGACCAACGTGATAATAATCTTTTGCCAATCAATATCCGCTTTTGACAAATAATGAAAAAACAATTCTGGTGTTTTACCACCAGACACCGCTAAAACAGCTCTCTTGCGCTCAAGAACAGATACACTAAGCTCTGCTGCTACTCGATCTGCTAATGCCAAGGCTAAAGTCTGAGGGGTTTCAAAATCTAAACGGTCAATATTCATTCTATACATACTTATTGCTCTAAACTAAATTGTTCCATATACGCCCATCACGTTCCATGAGGCTCATCGAAGCAGACGGCCCCCATGAACCAGCGTTATAACTGTGAACAGGCTGTTTTATTTCTTCCCATCCCTCAATGATTGGATCAATCCAACGCCAAGCAGCCTCAACTTCATCACGACGCATAAACAGTGTTTGATCTCCACGAATAACATCCATTAATAAACGTTCATAAGCATCAGGATTACGTTCAGAAAATGCGGAAGAAAAACTCATGTCTAATGGAATGTGACGAAACCGCATACCGCCATAACTTGGATCCTTAATCATCAACCATTGTTTTACACCTTCATCAGGTTGGAGACGAATTACAAGCCGATTAGAAAAAATTTCATCTAAATCCACATTAAAAATATTATGAGGAATAGGTTTAAAAACCACAACAATTTCAGACATTCGCGTGAACATGCGCTTACCTGTTCGTAAATAAAAAGGCGTATTAGCCCAACGCCAGTTATCAATCTTAACCTTAAGTGCTACAAATGTTTCACTCTTACTCACTCTTCCCAGATCATCAAAATAAGACTCTACCGATATACCATTTGATAGACCAGAAAGATACTGCCCACGTACAGTATGCTGCCCTACATTATGGACATCAAGCGGTGTTAAAGAATGTAAAACTTTAAGTTTTTCATCGCGCACAGCATTAGCACTGTTGGTAAATGGTATTTCCATCGCAACCAAACAAAGTAATTGTAGCATATGGTTTTGAACCATATCGCGTAGAGCACCAGTGCTTTCATAATATTCTGTACGGCCCTCTAACCCTAAAGATTCAGCAACGGTTATTTGAACATGATCAATATAATTGGAGTTCCATAGCGGTTCATAAAGTGTATTAACAAACCGCAATGCCATTAAATTTTGAACAGTTTCCTTCCCAAGATAATGATCAATACGAAAGATCTGCTCTTCATTAAAGGCACTTGCAAATACATCATTAAGTGAAACCGCTGTTTTTACATCGCAACCAATTGGTTTTTCAATGATAATCCGTGTTTGTGGTGTCACCAAATCATTTTTTTCCAACTTCATCGCAATATCAGCAAAAAGTGACGAACCAACAGCCAAATAAAAAGCTCGAATATCCGCTGAATCTTGTGACAGAAGGAGGGCTAAATCCTCCCACCCGCGATTTGAGGTCACATCAACAGAAACGTAAGTTAAACGTGCAAGAAAACGATTGAGTTCTGTTGAATTGAGATCTTTTGGATGGATATGTTTTTCTAAAGAAATGCGGACAAAATTTTGATATTCTTCACGACTTAAGGAAGTGCGCGAAACCCCAATAATACGTGTTGGCTCACTGAATTGCCCAGCACACTGACAATGATACAAAGCCGGCAAAAGCTTGCGCAACGCCAGATCACCATTGCCACCAAAAACAATACAATCAAAGGAAGAAACTGGAATAATTTTACGCACCATGAACTTGTTTATTTTTCTATTCGATTATGAAATCCCATATCACTTATAAAAGCTTTCATCATTAAAGCAGACAGATACTAAATAAGCCATTAATTTTCTTCATTTCAAGCAATGTTTCCATTAAAGGCGATCCAATAAAGAAAACCAACGCATTGCTAAAAATATAAGCGGATAACGCAAAACTCTTCCTCCCGGAAAAGATGAAATCTTTAAGTCTTGGAAATAGGAAAAACGTTCATATTTTCCAGTTAACCATTCTGCGTATAATTTTCCCACGAAAGGAGCCAACATAACGCCATGCCCTGAATAACCACCACAATAAGTTATCCTTGAGAAAAGTTGGCGAACATAGGGCATGCGCTCAACTGTAATCGCTACCGTTGCTCCCCACCGATGGCTTAAATTGATAGAATGTAATTGAGGATAAATTTCAACAATTTGCCGTTTTATACGTTCATCTAAATTTAGAGGATGCTTATTATCATAACTTTCTACACCACCAAATAAGAGACGATTATCAATGCTTTTGCGAAAATAGCGAACCATAAAACGGGAATCATCAACCGATTCCCCCCCTATAAGAATTGAACTATGCTTTGGTAATGGATCCGTTGCTCCAATATAAGAGCGAATAGAAACAATATTTTTTTCAATAAAACGCTCCAGACCAAGTTTATACCCATTTGTTGCAAGTAAAACATGTTCTGCTGTTACACTGCCTTTTTCTGTTATTACTTTCCAATGGGCTTGCTTGCGCCTTATGGTCGTTACTTGTGATTTCTCATAAAGCTTAGCACCAGCATCTTGGGCTTTTTTTGCCAATCCAATAATCAATTTTAATGGATTTATATGACCGGTATCCGCATCATAAATACCACCACAATAAAAAGTTGATCCAAGTCGCTCAAATGTTTCAGCCTTATCCATAAAAGTAAGCGCGTGATAGCCATAACGCTGCATCGCCTCAATATGCTGTTGATAAGAGAGAAGCTCACGCCTTTTATGAGTTACAGAAAGCTGTCCTCCTATCAAATCACAAGGACAATTAGGCATTGCGCATAAAGCTAAAATATCTCTTTTAGCTTCTTCTGCTAAATCAAATAGAGCCTTACTTCGCTCAAAACCATACTTTTTTTCTAATGTTTCTACCCATTGCCGTTGCCCTGTTCCCAGCTGTCCACCATTGCGCCCTGAAGCACCATCACCAAAACGTGATGCTTCAAATAAAACAACATCTACTCCAGCCTTGGCTAAATGATAAGCAGCCGAAAGACCCGTAAATCCGCCTCCAATAATGACCACATCACACTGTCTGTTTTCACAAAAAGAAGGATAAGAGGGACGTTCTCTTAAAGCATCTTCATACCAAGAAATTCCTGGAGAAATTGAATTATAATCAATCATCGTCATAAAATTTAAACATTCAGCAGGAGATATTCACGCTCCCACGGACTGATTACTTCCATAAAAGTTTCAAACTCTTGTCGTTTGATTGCAGCATAAGTACTGACAAACACATCCCCTAAAATAGCACGTATCACTGTATCTTGTTCAAACAAATTGACTGCCTCAATGAGCCCACGCGGTAACTCAATATTATCAGCGTTTACATTATTTATCGCTGGCTCATCCGGCTCAATTTTTTGTTGCAAACCAATAAGACCACACGCTAAAGAAGCCGCAAGGGCTAAATAAGGATTCGCATCTGATGAAGGAAGCCTATTCTCAACACGTCGCGCTTGAGGAGCAGAACGGGGAACTCGAAAAGCTGTAGTACGATTATCATATCCCCACCGCAAATTAACAGGAGCCGAATTATCAGGGACAAGACGTCGATAAGAATTCACATAAGGCGCAAGCATCACAAGTACGCCTGGCATATGTTTTTGCAATCCACCAATAAAATGGCGAAAACAGATACTTTCTTCACCATTTTCCTGTGTAAAAATATTCATACCGGTTTTCTTATCAACAACCGATTGGTGAATATGCATAGCAGAACCCGGCTGCCCTTGAATGGGTTTTGCCATAAAAGTTGCATACATATTATGTTTTAGTGCTGCTTCACGAATTGTTCGTTTAAACATAAAAACTTGATCCGCTAATTCAATAGGATCACCATGACGTAAATTGATTTCAAACTGTCCTGCTCCTTCTTCATGAATGAGGGTATCAATTTCTAATCCTTGTGCCTCTGAAAATTGATAAATATCATCAATCAAATCATCGAATTCATTAACACCAGCAATGGAATACCCCTGTCCACCACCAATTGAACGCCCAGAACGACCAACCGGTGGAACTAACGGATAATCAGGATCGGGATTTTTTTGTACCAAATAAAACTCAATTTCTGGTGCCACAACAGGGCTTAAACCCATTTTTGTGTAAAAATGAACCACTGTTCGTAAAACATTGCGTGGTGTGTAATCCACAACCTGACCATTTTGATACACAAGATCACAAATCACCTGTGCCGTAGGAGCATCTTCCCATGGAACAATGCTTAACGTAGAAAGATCAGGCTCAAGGCGTAAATCACCATCTGCTTTAGGATATTCAAAACCATGACCATCTTCCGGATAATCCCCTGAAATTGTTGCCATAAAAACTGCTGAAGGCAATGCCAATGATGTTTCCGATGTAAATTTTTTAGAAAGCATCATCTTGCCCCGTGGTACCCCTGCTTGATCAGGCGTAATACATTCAATATCCTCTACCTTACGAAAAGCAAGCCATTGTGAAACTTGTTCCCAATTGCGCACACCACGTAAACTTTTGAGAAAACGAGAGACAGGTTTAAAATTCTTACTTTTCGTTTGTTTACCATTTTTTACAGCCATAACATACCAACTTTAAAAACAATCAAGTCCTATTCTTATTGTATCAGCCCATGCATAAACGACACGAAAAAAATTTATCAACTGATATTTTTGAAGAATACTATAAGATCTATCAAGGTAAAAGAACTTTACGCTCAAAAAGCTATCCTATCACCATAGTGAAAAAATTGATATTGCACCCGATACATCGATGCGAACCTTCTCCTTATATAAAACAGCGAGAAATACCATATTGTACGTAACCTAATTCCGATTCAAATAATCATATATAAGCAAACATTGACGAGAATAATAAAGGCGAGATATTTAATTTCCTTTTGGTTGTAGCAATGCTTCATATTAAAAGAAAAGAAACTTTTCTTTTAATATGAAGCAAGTTTTGTAACTCTATTGTTATCCACATAGAAGTAAACACCCTAGGATGGTGAGTAACCTTTACAGCTAGTGCTTACAAACACTCACCCCGCCATAATATGCGTAAATGTATTTTCAGGATAAGTCATACGCTCAGCATTTCCGACATGAAACTTAACCATCGTCTGCATAACAGAGCTATCAACCTTGTTCTGAGTGGATGGTACAGACTCTGCACTTATATCAATTCCCACCGCTTGACATTGCACTTCGCACACAATATTTAGAGCTGAGAATCCAGTAGAGCATACCAAATCCAATAGATAGGATTTTTTGCTAATTGCGCCATGCGTGATCCAACATTTGATAGTCTCCAGCCCACTAGGAGGTGTGTTATTTATATCTAAAAAGCCAAAAAATCAGGATATGAGAACACAATAATATCAATTTCCTTTTAACTAACGTCCTTTATCGTCGATCTTCCACCATCGTAAAATCTATTTTGTATCAGTTGCTTTCATATACTTTGACTTATGATCTCGTGATACTGGGCAGACTAAGTACACATCCCCAGAGCCCAGATTATAATTAAGTTCGTACCATTCTGCTCTTTTATAGAGCTAATATTTGAAAATAAATAACCATAATCTTTAGATATAATACGCCTAGGTTCAATAATTACCGTAAGCTTATGTAAATCACAACCCAATTGTGATAATGCCTCATAAATTTTACGAGGGTATTCGTCATTGACCGTCACGACATGGCAGAACGCTGTGGAAGTCCGATATCCTCCGCCTAGACTGATAAAACTTTTTTGATCCTTCAATGCGTAAATATCCTTTCCAGCCTTAGTTAAGGTGGATACTATTAACTCAGTCGAATTCAAATTAGAGCCCACATGCAAAGGCACCCCATTAAGCCTAATCCTATTGGATTCTAGCAAAGATAATGCGGCACGTAACTTCGCCGCAGTCATACCAAAACACGATCTATCCCCGTTTGCCAGTACATGGCACAATCTCAATGAGATTTTAGGTAATATATCAAAATGGCGTGCAAGAGTGATGATGTCATGTAATTCGATAATATTATCACACTGGATATTTATATGTTTTCTAATAGGATAATTCTATCTCTTCTCGAAGTTTTACAGGGATATAAAAAATGTATCTCTACCTTTAAAACCATCTTTTTGCGCTAATGATATTTCATAACCAGACGCAAATTCCAAGTCCTAACAACATAACAATGATGCCCCGCACATCCATTAAAATACCCTGCTTTTTCTCGCTCTAGGCATTCATAGCCGGACCACGTAAAACAGGATACCAATTACAATATCAGACCATAAGGCTGAAAGAGAAAGTTTTTTTATATTTTTATCTTTACATTGCCTCTTAAACAAGCTGGCCTGTTCATATAAGAAGTTATATGTATAATACATATAACTTCTACAAAAGGAGGATTCATTATGTTCCGTGAAAATCTTTGGTAATACACTCGGGTGATTGGGTCACCAGTCGCCCGTCAATAATATAGTGCGAGTTAAGAAATTGGGGGAGGTAAGCTATGCAACTCGTGGATCATCCTTTTGTGAAGTTCGATCAACTCAAGCCGATTTACAACTTCACATATCCGTTATTTCGCACTATTTCAAATGAATTTTACGATGACCTAGACTTTAATAAACTAGCGCACAGTAAGCAGATTCCACAAGCGCGTACCATTTCTCTTTATTTGCATATTCCCTTTTGCGAAACCATCTGTTCCTTCTGTCCCTTTCAGAAAGGGGCCTACAAGCTCGTTAAACAAATCGAATCTTATATTTCAGCGCTTACCACAGAGATCAGAAACAAAGGAAATTTCATTCGCTCGCTTAGAGGGCCCATCCGCAGCATCTATATAGGGGGTGGCACACCGTCGCTTTTGTCCGCAGATAATATCCGACACATCGGAAAAGTATTGCATGCCGAATTTGAGCTCTCTTCCTTAGCCGAATTTACACTGGAAAGCGAACCGAAGAGCGTCACACGTGATAAACTTTATGCTGCCCGTGAGATCGGCGTTAACCGGATCAGCTTCGGTATACAGAGTTTCATTGAGCGTTTCCGATCATTGTTTAACCTCACCTCAACACGTGAACAAATCAACAATACCGTGGCTTGGTCACAAGAGATAATTGGACATGTCGGTTTCGACCTACTATATGGCATACACAGCCAGCAAGCCGAAGAACTATTATACGATTTGAAGCAAGCCAGCGAGCTTCACCCTGAAACCATCAACCTCTATGCAATTAACAATCTGGCTATCACGTCGCAACTGCATAAGTCTTACGCACAAAAAGGGCTAAAGCCATCCAGCCTACAGCATCGACAGATGCTTCGCTTATTTAGCGACATCGTTATGCGCAGCTGCGGCTATGCGCCGTGTAATGGGCATTCCTATATCAAAATTGCCAACAACACTCCTCTAACGCTCGCTAAAACGAGTTCAGCTAATTATTTCCGCTATCACAAATATTTGCATGGTTATCATGACGATTATGTGGTTGGCTTCGGGGCGTCAGCAATGTCGATTCTCGGCTCACTCGTCACACGAGCCAATCCCAGTCGAAGCGGATACATTACCGACATACAACTTAAAGGCAAATCCAAAGTATACTACAATTGGGTATCAGCAGAGCAACAAGCCTCCAAGGCTTCGTGTATGAGGCTACCTTATAACGGTTATGCCAAAAAAGAAAGAATTGACTGGACCGCACTCCCCTCTTTCGTTTACAATAACCTACAACAGCTCATAGGTGCAGGTCTCATCGCAGAAAGTGATAACGATCTCCAGCTGACTCAGCGTGGTTGGCAATGGTATTCCAACCTTATGTATTTTCTTCTACCTCAGGCAGATAGGAATATCTTGGACGGCTATGTCGCAAACATGCTGAATACAACCGCCGTACTTGATGGAACAGTGGAAACCTGTGTGGCATCTTAAGGAGAACAGAATGTTCACGCTTTTTTCCAACAAGAACATACGCTATTTTTGCCTAACCGTTAGTCTGCTCGCCTTACTCAGCGGTGCTTTGCGCACTGCCATCCCGCTATTAGCAAGACAATCTGGATATGGCGTAGTCGGAGTAAGTTGGGCGCAAGGTCTCTTTTCATTAGCGTGGCCAATTTTCGGCATCCTTGCAGGCGCTTTACTTGATCGCTGCGACAAAATAAAACTTGCCACCTCGGCTCTCCTCATCTTCACGCTACTGCATATTGTACTGTTCGTACTGCTCATGATACAGATTGCTCCAGCCGAACAAATTTTCTTCTATGCAACCATTGCTGGATTCATCGTCGTTTCTGCCGAAGCTTATATAATGACGATTCCACCACTTATCATGGAGGGAGAGCGATTGATGACCTTCTACTCAATTGTCTTGTTTTTAGATTTCGGGGTCTCCTATTTTCTTGCCCCTGTCATAACAAGCAGCATTTTAGCGCATAGCACACTGCTATTTCTCGGCCTGTTAATCGTGCTTTTTATCACATTGATTTTTACCGCTCGCCGTGCTGTTCCGACATCGCCAACACCTGATAAAGAAAACATCACTTTCCGTTATATCATTGCCGGCTTTCATTTCATTTTTTCAAATCGGCATCTTACCTCCCTTACATTACTCACATTCTTTCTATCGGTGGTATTTGGAGCATTCCTAACCTCGTTCATCTTCTTCGTTACCGACGGTCGGTATCTGGGCCTACATAGCAGCCAATATGGCGTGATGTTTGCAGCCTACGCGCTTGGAACAATGGCAGGTGCCCTATTTGCACCGCGTATACGTTATGCACCGGTGCGCCTAGCTGTTCTCACTGACGGTTTAGGAACGGTTGTCTTACTGCTGGTTCCAGCCTTTTCAAAAAGTGCTGTCGTCGTATGGGGCGTCACCTTTATCGCTGGCGTTGGAGCAAGCTTATGGTTTATTGGTGTTACCGCCTTCAGGCAGCGCCTCACACCAAAGCAACTTCTCGGGCGAGCTAATTCTGCTTTTCGAGTGATAGGCTATGCTGGAACGCCGGTCGGAAGCTTTTTGGTCGGCGTCCTTGGTTCTTTTATATCATTGCAGTTTGCTGCCACCTTTATCGCTGGGCTCCTATTGGTGGCTATCGCGATAACGCTTCCTTTTCTTTGGCAGGCTGATCATATAAACACACCCAATCCTGCCACGAGGTAACAGCTGCTTTTTAAAAAAGACACGGTCAAAAAAGGCACACATACCCTATTACGCAATCGATTGATCTGTTCTTTGGACGAGAAAATTATCACCATAGTGGCTGATAGAGCCAGCGGCACTATAGAAGCAGCCAAACAAGCGCTAAAGACAAAACAGCCCCTTTACGTTGCATTGGGCGATGATCCAACGCCTATATGAAAGATGCAGAGAGCTTATAGCGTACGAAGTGCAATTCTTAACCAAAAACTCCGCCCTAGCAATACCCACTTATACTCCAGTTAATCCGTTACCCGCTGGACATCAAATGCCTCACCCCTTTACTGCTCCTCAAAATACATTTTGCTGCACTTACGCGCCGTATTCTTCCTTTGTAATCAAAAGAGCAGCCCTCCTTTCCTAGTTTAGGATCTTTGCCTACACAACGCAGCAACAGATGCGACCATATATGCAATCACGCCTTAGGGCCTGCATAGTAGAAAGCTTAGTTCGAGAGATTCATAAAGCCTATATCCCAATAAATTTTCCACCCAATCCACCTTTTAAAAGGGCGGCTTTATATAAACCGTTAGAGCAAGCTATGAAATCCTTAGGTGTATTAGAAATAATTGGCGGTTTTACCTCAGACCAATGTTGATTGACTTTTACTCGTGCATATACGCAAGCGGTGCTACTCTTTTCTCAGATAGAAAGGACATAACCGTTACCATCTGACCTATTATTGTTTGAAAATAAAGAAAAAGTATCAGTGTGACTAATGATATTGAAGAGCTATCTCATTATGTGGCTGTACTTAATTACGGCATTGGGAAGCTAGTCACGTAATCACCCCCTTCTGCGCGCGCCTTCTGCATGATATTCATAAGATTTTATTACGCGGTAAACGCAGTACGTCCAAAAGCCTTAGCGAATTTCGCAAAGCACAAAATTAGCTTGGCGGTACGCAACTAAAGACAGCGTCATTCGTGCCGCCCACTCTTACCACAGCCCCACTCTCTCTACCACCATCCCCGCTTAGAATCGCGCCAACTCATCACCGGTGCCTCGTTAAACACCACACCAGTCTCAAGAGCGGTAAAATGCGCCTTGCCGCATTTAATCTTCAGCATTTCTTTAAGGCGCAAATCAAACTCGCTATTCGTTCCTTTTGTTTCCAGTACAAAATAAAGCTTTTGTGCGCCATCTCACTCTAAAAAAACATCCAATCAGGCGTATAAGAACCAATGGGAGTGGCTATTTTAAAACTTCTTGGCAGTTTAAAAAACAATCTTACATCAGAGTCATTATCGAGATTTTGCGCAAACTCTTTCTAAATACGGCTCTCACAAATCTCATGATCATAAACACTTTTCTTATTGACCACCGTCAGCTCTATGATCGCCTTTTCCGACCTAATTTTACAGATGTAGAATCCATCTTATTATGATGCGCACATCCAGAGATTATTTTATCCTCTGCATTAGAACCAAAAACATGAACAATACGCAGAGGCTTCGGTAAGAAGGCCAACCGCTCAATCTCAATCTACACAAAAATACATGTGCAGGCGAATGCCCTCCATAATATGCAATATTTCAAGCCCGTCCATAGTGGTACCCTTTTTAAAAATTGTGTCTATGGCTTATAATAATCTCCAAAATATACATTTAGCCCTTGTCTGAAATAGCTCAATTTTGGATTGATGAGAATAAAAACGCGCTGCGATAATCACGTTGTTCAGCCCTCATGACCGGCAAAAGGGCGCCAATATTCCTGTACTATCAACGACTAACTAACGGTATTTCTTATCATTTTTGATCATATCCTCCACCCTTATTATTTTAAAATTTATACATTTCATCAACAAGATGTGCGCAGCGAGCCCGTACATCTTCACTGTTCAATCTCCATGTACGGCCTGCATTCTCAGACACAAAATCATCTTTAGCCGAAGCAACTTGATATTGCAGAGCTTGTCTATAAAGCGTATGCACAACTGGTACCAAATATTTACATGACAGTAGCGCATTTTTTGCTGTACTGCCATGAGAGAGAAGACCAACAACTTTATCCCAAAAAGCATCACAATCTAAATTATCAAAAGCGTTCTTCAAAGTCTCTGAATAAGACCTGTGATAAACAGGGCTTGCAAGAATAACATCGTCAGCGTCTGCGATTGTTTTGACAAATGTATACACTTTAGCATCGCAATGGTAATAACTTATAAAAACAATAACTTTTTTAAATGACTCCTCAACGGCGTATGAATATAAGCACGTTTTTCTCGTCATTTTTTAAGGTATTAAACTCTTCCAATCTACCGAACTTACTCTTAAATTGTAGCCGAATGATTTTAATAAACCTATATTATTTTAAAAACTCAATAAATAATATTGAGACTACAATCAAAGACACTTCTTTTCAATATTAAGCAAGTTTTGTAACCTATATTGTTATCTCCATAGAAGTAAAACAGCCTCTATGGACGATGAGTAGCTAAGCCTTCACAGCTAGTGCTTTACAAGCGCTTTTATAACACTCACTCTGCCCCAAACATAGGATTGCATTTTATTAAATAACCCACGCGCATATAATTAAAGATAGAAACGATTAAGCTTGCACCAATCATGCCAAACCAATAGCCAATAAAGCCATATTCAAAAAAATGCGCCATTAGCGCTCCCCCAAATAGGCCTAACCCCCAATAACTTATTGCTACAACAATTGTTGACCAAAACGTATCAAGCAAGCCCACAAGTATGCCATTGAGCATAGCACCTAAAGTGCCAAAAGCAAAAGACAATAAAATGAACGGAAGCAATTTCCAAGAGAAAACAACAACGCGTTCTGAAGAAATATTAAAGATGGTTGTAAGGATGAATCCATAAGAGAGATAAACAATCCCTGATAAAAACAAGACATAAGTTACAGCAAAAACAGTGACATTCATACGCAATTGTTTTAGAGCCATATTATTCCTATCTGCTCTATACCACGCTGCTATTGTTGCGGCTGCGCTGGAAATCCCCAAAGCCACCACAGAAATAAGCATATCGAGACGCATCCCTATCGTATGTGCGGCCAAAGATTCGACCCCATAAGCCGTAATCATGAATGCAATGAACGAAGGAAAGCCCTCCGCAATAAGAATACGTATACCAATGGGTAGCCCTACTCGCAGCAATTTTATTATTCGTGAAATCTCTAACTTTTGTCTCAAATAATTAAAGCGAAAAGAATGAAAAGCAGAATTGCGGGACAAAATTATTGCTGCTGCAATAACAATTAAAATACGGATCAAACTGCTCGCAATTCCTGCACCAAAGACACCTAATCCGCTTATAGAACCTATACCAAAAATAAGCGGCCAAGAGATAAGAAAATTCACAAGGATAGCCGCAAGCATAACCCAGGTTAACGGCTTTGGATTACCAATTGCTGACAGTAATCCCCGGCTATTCACATAAAGATAAAAAAACACCACCCCTATAGCAGCACCACTATTATATTCCTGCGCTATATTGGCAATTGTCCCATCTTGGCCGAGAAAACACAAAATATTCCTCGTGTTGAGTAAAATGATCGCACTCATCATTCCAATCAAAAGGGAAAGCCATATTCCTTGATCAAACCATGCCTTCAATGCATATCTATCTTGTCTACGAAAACTTTCCGCAAGTTTTGGTGCAACCGCGGTAATAATACCTAGCCCAAACAACATAACAAAACTAAATATACTCAGAGCTAACATTGTACCACTCAAGGCTTGCACGCCTAAATGCGCTACAAGCGCTGCATCTGTGAAGGAAATCATCATCTGAGAGATAAACCCAACAGCCAGAGGCATGCCAAGAGAGAGCAATTGCTTCATCACAACAAACATTGTGAAATACCCTTCCATATTGAAGGGCATATTAAGCTCGGATCTTTTAAACAAAACACATTGATTTTTTCCGTAAAGTCTTTCCATCGCAAGTCTTGTGTAAAGGATGCATAATGAGAACGCATTAAGGTAAGAGGAGATGCCCAGTTCTTAAAAGAGAAGTGCAATGCGCCTTTATTGGTTTTCTGTACTTTATGCCATGCGTTTTTTTTGTACAATATTATGCCCCCAAGCAACTACAGTCATTGATAAAAGATCCTCAGTGAGCCGTTTGTTCGTCTTGTATATCCATTTTCAGTATTTTCAATAAAATTTTTTGGTACGGTTGGTGGGATTTGAACCTACGACCTCTGGTGCCACAAACCAGCGCTCTAACCAACTGAGCTACAACCGCATAAAAAGAAAATGTATCATAACTGTTCACGATTTCGTAAACATTTATTCTTATGCTTATGTGACATAAGGAAAATCAACAAAGTTTGCAAGCCCCTTTAAAAAAATCTCGCAATTTTTTGTGAAGAAAAAAGCGTTTTTTACAAAGGAAATTTTGCCCAATGCTCAAGACTATGATCACGATAGCCTTTTATGTTATCAACGCCATCTTGTTGCATCATCTGCAAAATCTCTTGCAGAATAGTTATGACAAGATCTGGACCTTCATAAACCATCCCACTGTATAATTGAATCAAATCTGCACCAGCTTTTACTTTTTCCAAAGCAGTCTGTGCATCCTTTACACCGCCAACGCCAATGATTGCAATCTCCTTCCCTAATTTTTGACGCATTTTTGCAAGCATAATAGTAGAACGCTCAAAGAGTGGACGTCCAGAAAGCCCACCCTCTTCATTACGGAAGTGACTATTACTAAGACCTTGGCGTGAAAGAGTTGTGTTAGAAACAATCAGCCCATTAAAATCAGAAAGTTTTATTTCTTCAGCAACATCATCTAATTCTTTCTCTGATAAATCGGGAGCAATTTTTAAAAAAATGGGAATGGAGAATCCGTGCTTGTTCTCTTGCTCATTTCGCTCTTGCGAAATTGCACTCAACAAAAGATGCAAACTGTCACGGGACTGTAAATCACGTAAACCTGGTGTATTAGGAGAAGAAATATTAACCGTAAAATAATCAGCAACATCATAAAAATGAGCAATACCAACAGTATAATCATCAATCTTATCGACCGTATCCTTATTGGCTCCAATGTTGACTCCTATAACACCAGTTTTTTTACACGCACGCAATCTATTGTAAACAACTTGATGTCCATCATTATTAAAGCCCATTCTATTAATAATCGCTTCATCTTCTTTTAAACGAAAAAGCCGTGGTTTAGGATTTCCAATCTGAGGGTTTGGTGTCACTGTCCCAATTTCAGTAAAACCAAATCCTAACCGAAAAATACCATCTACAACCTCTGCATTTTTATCAAACCCCGCTGCAAGACCAATAAAATTTTCAAACTCAAGACCAGCAACAGTTACACACAATCGTTTATCGACAACCTTTTGACAACCATTTAATCCACTTTTCAGCCCAAGAATCGCTAAACCGTGTGCTTGCTCTGGATCCAACATAAATAAGGCAGAACGGCCAATACAACGAAAAAAACTCATCAATTCTTCTCCACAACATAAAAATGATCCATCGCACCTAACCTCTACCTTTTAACACAAAAGATTTCCAATCAAAGCAAGCATATTATCCAAATAATATTCCCCTTCTAGAAGAAAACTCATCACATAATAGTTATACATGTTTATATTGGTTATATTATGTAAAGAACTTTTTATTCTTAAAAAATGTTTCTCTTTTTCGACATTTTTTAAAGATTAAAATATGAATCCTAATCTTATAAAATTCAGCATGAATTGAAACATCAATGGCCCTTACCATAGTCATGGTTTTATGACGTCTTATGCAGGCACGCTCATAATTTTCTTAAAAATGCAGGCAAATTATCTCTATTCCCAAAGTTCCTTTGTGTAATATTGTTTTCAATAGAAACAAAGCTTGTTCTATAAAGCTATTTTTTCCTAGCATTTATAGGATACATGGTTCATAAAATCATCTAAGTTCATACTATTGTTGCACTATTTATGAGCAACAGAATGTTCAATCAATTTGTACTCTATTGATAATCTGCGTTGTTTTCTTTGCCATTTCTGATGTATTAAATACAATTTTGCATCTATTAAGTGCTCTGCCTAACATATATTTTAAGTAATGACAGTTGATTATTGAACTCAAACATTATACCAACGACTTCCAAACCAAAATGATCTTGCAAACCCTAGAGCTCTGCTATTTATAAACTGATACAATCTTCCAGCAGATGAAATGTGTTTCTTCCATCCGAATTATCGCCATTTTAGCTCATGTAACCCAATACAAATAGCTTTTAGATAAGCCATAATGCCCTCCTAATTGCTATTATCGCTTACTAAATTAAGAGGAATTAAATTATAAGTTTTACTCCTGCCTCATCTATCTATTTCTTCTATCAGTGCTGAAATATATTTTTTATTCCTAAATTCTCTTTTTATGACAAAATGTTATGCTAATATATGCACTTCATTTGAAAAGCTTTCTGATAGCTCAACTTTCAACACTACTCATTTTGTAGTATTGTGTAAAAATCTCTCTTTTTAATGTTATCATAAAGATCTTGAGGAAATTATATAAATTAAGCTACAGTTTTCTACTTTCTGTTGAAAAAGCAGATATAGTTTTTATCAAAAAAGCTTTTTTCTAGGAAATATTCTATGTACATTCAAATAGAGCCCTAAAGCTCTTTATTAAACCTTATAAAGTTCTTTGAAAATAATATTAATATCGTAATATAATCCTAAAAATAAAATCTGCCCTTTCCTTTTTCATCAAAAGCGGTAAGTAAATTACCGTATATCGCTTATATAAAGGGGAAAACGCAATGCTTAAAGAATTCAAAGAATTTGCCCTAAAAGGTAATATGATTGATCTTGCTATCGGTGTGATTATAGGGGGTGCTTTTGGTAGCTTGGTCAACTCAATTGTCAATGATATTTTTATGCCAATCATTGGGCTGATTACAGGTGGGATTGATTTTTCTAATATGTTTATTCAACTTGCTGGCGAAAAACAAGCAACATTGAGTGCCGCCAAAGCAGCTGGAGCAACCATTAGCTATGGACACTTTATTACTTTACTTATCAATTTTCTCATTATTGCTTGGGTTCTTTTTTTATTCGTTAAGGCTATGAATAAAATTCGTAGAAAAGAAGAAGAAAGCCCCAAAAAAACGTCTTCAGAAGAACAACTTTTAACAGAAATTAGAGATCTTTTGGCTAAGAAAAAATAATTTTATGCAAGATTTACATCATGGAACACGAGGAAAAAACATTTCCACAGTTGTTCCATGATTGGGTTTTGAGAACAGTAAAAATTGTCCCCCTCTTTCTTCCACCATTGCTTTACACATTGGGAGGCCTAAACCTGTTCCCATAAAAGCGCTATCACCAGATCGTCCATCTTTGCGCTCTACTTGACCATAAGGTTGCAGTGCCTGTATAATCTCTTCTTCGTTCATCCCTATACCATTATCACTCACTGAAATTTTTACACGTTCTTTTCTATAAGAAACGTGAACAATAATCTGTCCACCCAAAGGTGTAAAACGAATAGCATTGGAAAGAAGATTCCATATAATCTGGCGAAACACTTGTTGTGATACAGGAATAAATGGAACGTGAGGTGGAGCAACAATACGCATGATAATGCCATTCTGATTGGCTTGAGTTTCAAGAAAAGCTATCGTCGCACGTAAACAAGATATTACATCAAATGTTTCAGAAATAAGGGAAGAATCAATCTGGTTATCGGAACCAGAATAATTTATCTTGGAGCACTCTAGTAATTGATTAATAAGCAATAATATATGTTTTCCAGAGGAAATAATATCGCGTAAATATCCATGATAGCGCTCATTTTCTATCGAACCAAAACGGCCTTCTCTCATAATTTCTGCAAAACCAATAAGAGCATTCAAAGGTGTTCGTATTTCATGAACAACTCCAACGATTTTATCCTCTTCTGCTTTTTTTTCTCCTGATGGAACTGTTTGTGTCCTATCACGCAACATAACAGCATAATTGCCTTGCTTTGCCAAAAATACAATCGTTATCAAAACGGTTATATTTTTATGATTTTTTGTCATTAAATCAGCGGTTTCACTGCGATTTAAAACCTGATTTTTTCCCTCCATACGGATTGATTTAAAATACTTTTCAACCAAAAGTCGGCTTTGCAAAGTAAATAATGAAGAGAATGGTTGTCCTCGTAGTTCATTTATTTCATAACCCATTAATGCTAAGGCTGCCCTACTCGCTGATTGAACAAAGCCCTCTTCATCCAACCATAAAACACCATTTGTTGCTGTATCCAACAATGATAAAACTGCAGCGGGCTCTTTTACGAGAGCTTGTTCTATAGCATTTACCGGCAATGTTTGTGCATATGGTAACTGAATAGCTGTTTCTTCAACTAAATTTTCTTCTTTTACCGATGAATTCAATTCATCACGCAATTGCTCTGCAATTTCACGAAAAGCTGAGCGTTCTATCTCCGTAAGACATGGCATTTCTGTTTCTAGCTTTTCATTTCTTTTTTCTTGGACTTTTTTTTGTATTTTTAAAACACCAAAGCCACGAAACCCCTTAAGCTGCTTTTTAACATCAAAAATTGGCAAAGCTGACAATTCAACATCAAGCCATTGTAAGCAACCATCAACAGGCCATTGAACAATCTCTTTACTCCAAGGCATAGCCGCTTCAATAAAACGACTGAGAACCAGATATCGATCATCATTAAATTGATGAGCAAGCTCATGAAAACTACACCCTAAAATAGAAGAAGAGAGAGGACCAACAACTTCAGCTAGCTCTTTTGAGACTTCACAAAACAAACCATTGTGATCGATTTCCCACGTAAAAGGCCGTGGCAAAAGCTCTGGTGTAAAACGAAAAGCTTCTTGCTGACATTTTAATTCATTTGTATTTAACTTTAACTCATCTGCTTTTAATGGCATAACTAAAACTAAAAAGTGTTGAATTTACTCTCAAATGAATAATGCTAATTTGTTTACAATTATCTATTCTGGTTAAAATAACTTGATATCTCATATCAATTGTCTGTAGCAAAATTTTGACTGTTTCATCAACAAAACAAGAATAAAAAGAAGCTTCCAGCTCTTGTTGCTTATTCACCCATTATTGTAATAAATCTTGTTACAATAATGGTAACATCTCCCTCGCATAAATAGTACTCAAAAAGAATACACTTATTTTACGCATTCATGCGCCTGTTTTGAAAAGATATCTCTCAAGATCCGCAAGCTTATTTTACGACAGTATCCGTAAATGGTGTAATGTAAAGGTCCCTATAGAGGATATCAAGGCATTGTGCACTACCATTTTTATGCTTATAAAAGAGCTTGTTAGCACCATCATTATACTAATTTCAGCCCCTAATGTTACCAATAGTTCTCGGCATTTGAAGGCGTTCATAAGAAGCCTTTTTATTTTTTAACTTTTTTACTCGTACATTATTATGATACGCAAGAAAATGTTTTTAATTGTTTCAACAGAAACAGATTTGAAATGAGAAAATCTTACAATGTTTGAGACTTTTATTCACTGTGAATAATGATAAATTACTATAAATCAATATACTGCATTATAAAAATCTCTTTTTCAAATAAAGCTTCTCGTAAGAACATCTTTCTTGAGCCAATAATATCAAATGATAATAAATTCAGCGTGACGCTTTAAAGTATCCTATGCAACAGAACTTGCATATTGGGCATTTTTCTTATGATGCTCTCAATAATCTCCCAAAGATCTTTCTTGCATTAGAATCGCTACAAAAGAAAAAACAAAAAATATGCCACCGCACTATTTTATTAAAAAATTTCTCTGTAAAAAAGAGAACACAAATCATCTGTCCTCATATAAAGATTTGTTTAATTTCTTTATATTCCAGATCATTTAGAAATGTTAAAAATATCTCATAATCTCCTTTGATATCAGCTTGTTTACCTTATCAGAAGTCTTAATACAAAAGATCGCTTTTTCTTTATTACTCTCCATTTAAATTTTTAATATTATATAAAAAATAAAACAAGCACATTTAAATAATGACTGTCAGATATTTAAAAAATTGCATATTTTTAAATGTGTTTGTTTATTTTCCTTCATTGAGTAGAATTTCACGTTTTCCAACATGATTAGCGGCTCCAACAATGCCTTTTTCTTCCATCCGCTCGACGAGAGAAGCTGCTTTATTATAGCCGATTGAAAGTCGGCGCTGAATATAAGATGTTGAACATTTTTTATCACGCATAACAATTTTTACAGCTTGGTTATAAAGTTCCTCACCCTCTTCATCAAAATTTTCTTCCTCAGAATTTCCAGCAGCTGAATCAGCAGAAGTATCCTCTTTGTTATCGTCTTCATTATCTGTTACCGTTGCTAAATAATCAGGTTTACCTTGCATTTTTAGATGTGCAACGATGGATTCAACTTCTTCATCAGAAACAAAAGGTCCATGAACGCGCACAATGCGTCCACCACCAGCCATATGAAGCATATCCCCCTGACCTAAAAGCGTTTCAGCACCTTGTTCACCCAAGATCGTACGACTATCAATTTTTGATGTTACTTGAAAAGAAATGCGGGTAGGAAAGTTCGCTTTAATTGTACCTGTGATAACATCAACAGAAGGACGTTGCGTTGCCATAATAAGATGAATACCTGCCGCACGCGCCATTTGCGCTAAGCGCTGAATGGCATTCTCTATCTCTTTCCCTGCCACCATCATAAGATCAGCCATCTCATCAACAATCACAACAATATAAGGAAGCTGCGTGAGATCCATGGCTTCTTCATGATAAAGCATTTCCCCTGTTTCCTTATCAAAACCCGACTGAACAGTACACATGATCGTTTCGCCTTTTTGAGCGGCAAGTGCAACGCGTGCATTAAAACCATCAATATTACGCACACCCAACTTAGCCATTTTGCGATAACGCTCTTCCATTTCACGAACCGCCCATTTTAAAGCTGTTACTGCTTTTTTGGGATCTGTGACAACGGGTGTTAAAAGATGTGGAATGCCATCATAAACAGAGAGCTCTAACATTTTAGGATCAACCATGATCAAACGACACTGCTTTGGTGTCATACGATAAAGAATCGACAAAATCATTGTATTAATTGCAACAGACTTGCCTGATCCTGTTGTTCCTGCAACCAATAAATGAGGCATTTTTGCTAATTCTGCAATGACCGGTTCACCATTAATCCCCTTCCCCAAAGCAAGAGCAAGTTTAAATTCACTTTCACGAAAAGAACGTGTTTGGATTAATTCCCGTAAATAAACGGTTTCACGAACCGCATTGGGTAACTCAATCCCGATAACATTCCGTCCAGGAATTACAGCAACGCGTGTAGAAATAGCAGACATAGAACGCGCAATATCATCAGAAAGATTAATAACGCGTGATGATTTTACACCCGCAGCGGGTTCAAATTCATACATTGTTACCACTGGCCCTGGATGAACATGGATAACTTCACCCTTAATGCCAAAATCTTCCAAAACACTTTCTAAAAGTCCAGCACCACGTTCTAATGTTTCTTGAGGAATCATCGTACCTTCATGAAAAACAGGTTCCTGTAATAAGTTGATCGGAGGAAATTCATAAACATCACAGTCAATAGATTGAATATTTTGCATAAAAGCAGAATCATAATTACCTAATGGCATACGAGTAGATTGCAATGTTTTAGTTTTACTGTTTGCTTGCATCACAGAAAAATCTTTTGAATTCTTTTTGACGGCTTTGTTTATACAATCAACAGTATTATTGGCGACAATATTATTGGTATTTTCAGTCTCTATACTAGCCCCTGCATCACTTAACGCCCCTGTATTACTTAACGTATGAGCAGAATCTTCAACAGAAAGCTTAGAATGACACTCTTTAGTAGTATCATTATTTGTATGCATTAAATCAGAAATTTTCTCAACACCTCGCATCCTTTCCGCTGGAGATTCTGATGTAATTGAATCATAGAGTTGTGGAAAGCGGTATTCAAGAACACGGTAAAGAGCAGTTATTGACTCATCAAAGGCTGTGGGAATATCCGGTGTAATTTCATTTGTCGTGTCAATTGATGTTCCATCCTCTTTTGATATTTGAGTCTCCACATGTTCAAATATCAAAGATTCACACTCAAAAAATGCATCATCAGAAAGATGCAACGCAGGTTTTATTTTTTGTAGCACATTTTCCACTTGTAATTTATGTTCTTGTTTATCCTCCTCAAGTGGAATATTTGCTGACGGCATACGAGTAGTTTGACGTGACAACTGCTTCAAAACCGTTGAATGACAAACTGATGTTTTATTCTCTATTGATTGAGGATTAATGACTTTTTTTGTCGAAAGAATATTTGTTGTTTTCTTGTTACAACGTACAATATCTGTATCTGTAATTTTTTTTTGATCTTGCTTCGTAAAAATTTTAAACTGTTTTGCAAAAACTGGATCTGTTTCTATACGACGACGCAAAATCTCAACTTCTGGGGTTCTCGTGAAACGGACGTTTTTTCCGAGAGCAAATGCCTTTTTCCACACTTCCGGATAAGGAAATATCTCAGTAATCTTAACAGATAAATCTTCTCTTGATGCACCTTTTGTACCATCATCAGAAAAAGAAGACGTAGAAATAGATTTTGTTTTCGAATTATGCATGGCACCCAACAAATTTATAGCAATGAGAAAAATAACCTTTTCAAAAAGAATTCGTAGAAACTATCATACGAAGGTTAATAACCTTTTGCTGATGGTTACTTTTTAATGAAAAAAATAATGCCATAATGCATATTCATAATCTGCCTTTTGCATATTTACGATATAAATTGCCCAGTTTATGGTGTCATAGAGCTCGTATTTCATTTGTTTTGAAGAAAACTTCATGATAAAAAAGCTTCAAGAAAATTGTCTATGCCTCTCTTTCTCTCCCTTTTCATAAAAGAAACTAGTCTCAATAATACAATAAGCATTGCTCTATTGAATTCTCCATGCTCAATTATCACGATATAATCTAATTTCTCACGTTTTTATAAGATTATCCTTGTTATCCTCGTTTAAAAAGGCTTAGACTAAGACAATCATAATTACATAAATATAAATAGAAAAAAGGGAGTGAATTATGTTTGATAAACGGAAATTTTATATCAATGGTCTATGGGATGAGCCAAGCACTCCTCACGATTTTGACGTCATTAATCCATCAACAGAGGAGGCTTGTGCTGTCATTAGCCTTGGAAGTACAAAAGATGCTGATAAAGCAATTAATGCGGCTAAAGAAGCCTTTCAAAAATGGAAAACAACATCACCAAATGAGCGTCTTGGATTTGTTGAAAAAATTCTAGAGATCTACGAAAAACGTTCCAAAGACATGGCAAAAACCATTTCAATGGAAATGGGAGCACCGATTGATATGGCGCTTAATGCGCAAACTGCAACAGGAAGTTCCCATATTCGCAATTTTATCGAAGCTTATAAAGAGTTTTCGTTCCAAGAAACTTTAATAAAGGGAAATGAGCAAGCAATCCTTCACTACGATCCTATCGGCGTCGTAGGATTAATTACGCCATGGAATTGGCCCATGAATCAAGTAACTCTTAAAGTTATTCCTGCTCTCTTGGCTGGCTGTACCATGGTGTTAAAGCCCTCTGAAATTGCGCCTCTTTCTGCTATGCTTTTTGCTGAATTTTTAGATGAAGCCGCACTTCCAGCCGGTGTTTTTAATTTAATCAATGGTGATGGTGCGACTGTCGGCTCTTACCTCTCTGCACATCCAGATTTAGAAATGATCAGCTTTACTGGTTCAACTAGAGCAGGAAAAGATATTTCTAAAAATGCCAGCGCTACTTTAAAAAGAGTCTGTCTGGAACTTGGGGGAAAAGGAGCGAATATTATCTTTGCTGATGCCGACTCAGATGCTGTTCAACGTGGTGCACGACATTGCTTTTATAATAGTGGACAAAGTTGTAATGCACCGACTCGTATGCTTGTGGAACAGAGCATCTATGACAAAGCCGTGAAAATAGCCAAAGATATTGCAGAAACAACAAAAGTAGGACCAAACTGCCAAGAAGGAAATCATATTGGGCCCGTTGTTTCAAAAAAACAATATGATAAAATTCAAGATCTTATCCAATCGGGAATTGATGAAGGTGCAACTCTTGTTGCAGGCGGGACTGGTTTACCAAAAGGAATGGAACGCGGTTATTATGTCCGTCCAACAGTCTTTGCTGATGTAAAACCTCATATGCGTATTTTTAAAGAAGAAATCTTTGGTCCAGTTCTCTCGATTCTTTCTTTTAGTACAGAAGAAGAAGCCGTCGCTTTAGCGAATGAGACTGAGTATGGTCTTACAAACTATATTCAATCGCAAGATCGCAACAAATGTCGTCGTATTGCGGAACAAGTACGCTCTGGTATGGTAGAAGTTAATGGACATGGATTACCCAGTGGAAGCTACTTTGGTGGTGTAAAATTTTCTGGGCGCGCTCGTGAAGGAGGACATTGGGGAATTAAAGAATTTCTCGATAGTAAAGCAATTTCGTACTGGTAAAATCTTATTAAAAACTTAATAGGAATCGTATGGTAATACAGAAAATAACGGATGAAGGTGCTCTTGGGCAACGTCTTGATCAGTGGCTCGCAAAACAATATCATGATGTGCTCTCACGTTCGCGTTTGCAAACTCTCATCCGTGAAGGCTGTCTTAAAATTGATGGTCAATTCATAAAGGAACCAAAAACAAAATTAAAACCTAACCAAATAATTGAATTGGAAATGCCGGACCTTCGTGATGCAGAACCTAGCGCTGAAGCCATTGCATTGGACATTCTTTTTGAAGATGATCATATCATTGTTATTAACAAACCAGCTGGTCTTGTTGTTCATCCTGGGAATGGAAATTGGACCGGTACATTGGTTAATGCCCTTATTTACCACTGTGGGAATAGTTTATCTGGTATAGGTGGTGTTAAACGCCCTGGTATTGTCCATCGTCTTGATAAAAATACAAGCGGTGTTATGGTTGTTGCAAAAAACGATCTAGCTCATAAAAGTCTCAGTGCTCAATTTTCTGATCATGGACGTACCTGCGCATTAGATCGACGCTACCATGCCTTGATTTGGGGAACACCTCAGCGCAATGTCTGGACAATTGATGCATCACTTGGCCGTTCGCCCCATAACCGGACAAAGCAAGCTGTCATCCATAACCAAAACCCTTATGCTCGTCATGCTGTTACACATGTTTCTCTGCTTGAAAAATATGGCTCTCATGCAGACTCAACATCTTTTGCTAGCCTTCTGGAATGTCGCTTGGAAACTGGACGCACCCATCAAATCCGTGTTCATATGACTCATATAGGGCATCCACTCATAGGCGATACAGTTTATGGAAACGCTTTTAAAACAAAATCAAACATATTCAACCCCACTATTAGAAATACAATCGATCAATTCAACCGACATGCACTCCATGCTGCAAGTCTTACTTTTGAACATCCTTCTACCGGTAAAGTTATGTCGTTTTCCGCACCACTGCCTCAAGATATGGCTAAACTTATTGAGCTTTTTAAAAAAATGAATTGAAACTTTTCCCCTTCTCAAGATTTCACAATAAAATATCTTTTTTTGAACAAAATTGAAAAATATGCTAGAGTGAAGTTATGAGGATAGTTAGCTATCTAAAACATAGAATTTGCCTTATCAGGGAATTCAAACAAAAGGAGGGTGCTATATGGCCCATATGAATTTATTATCAGTAATGACAGGTGATGGTGGTTTAAACCGTTACTTGGAAGAAGTGCGTCGTTTTCCAATGCTTGAGCCAAAAGAAGAATATATGTTAGCTCAGCGTTACCGTGAGCATAATGATCTAAAAGCTGCGCATAAGCTAGTAACCAGCCATTTGCGTCTCGTAGCTAAAATCGCGATGGGATATCGGGGCTACGGACTTCCCATTGGGGAAGTCATTTCAGAAGGCAATGTTGGACTCATGCAAGCTGTTAAACGTTTCGAACCAGAGCGGGGTTTTCGTCTTGCAACCTATGCAATATGGTGGATTAAAGCGTCAATCCAAGAATATGTATTGCGCTCTTGGAGTTTGGTGAAAATGGGGACAACAGCTAATCAAAAGCGCTTGTTTTTCAACCTTCGTAAGTTAAAAAGTAAACTTCAAGCACTTGATAGTGGCGATCTCAATGCAGAACAAGTGAAAGAAATTGCAACCCAGTTGAATGTCACAGAAGATGAAGTTGTATCAATGAATCGTAGGCTTGGTGGTGACACTTCACTCAACGCACCAATTCGAACAAAAGAAGGGGAAAACAGTGAGTTGCAAGATTGGTTGGTGGATGAATCTAACGATCAAGAACAAATTTTAATTGAAAAAAGTGAATTAGAAAATCGCCGTTCCATGCTCATAAATGCCATGGACAATCTCAATGAACGCGAAAAGCGTATATTTAAAGCGCGTCGTTTAAACGATGTACCACTAACCCTAGAAGAACTCTCTGGTGAATTTAATATTAGTCGAGAACGAGTAAGACAAATTGAAATGCGTGCATTTGAAAAAGTGCAAAACTCTATCAAAGATTCTACTTTATCTCAAAGTCAAGTATAAAACCTAGAGTTAAGTATAAAGCCAATGGTTTGCACATTCTTTAAATGTGAAAATGAAAAAAAGCATGCCTTGGCTTTATACTTGTAAATTAGCCTATCGAATTCTTTAAGTTATTGATATGTAAAGCTTTATTGAATATATTTGGTATATAATTGATAAAGACGGTCGTAGAAAATTCTTCACAGCCGTTTATTTTTTTGCATCTATGTTTTATTTTTTTGACCAAGAACTGTTAACTTATCTTGTTGTGCAAGCCATTGTCCAATAACTTCATTAAAAATAGACTTACCTGTTGGTCCTTTTGCAAAGGTTAATTCACTTATACGCCCGTTTTTATCCGTTAACACCAAACGCATCCAATCTAATTCTCGCATCAATTGTAAATTTCGATCAAGAAATGGATGATTTCCACTCAATGCGACAAGAAAAAAGTCATCGTTAATCTTTGCAGCAATGGTTCTTGTTAAAGCCTGTCCAATGGATTGTTCACTTGCTTTAAAGGTTAATGCTTGAACATTGCTTATAGCTTTACCTGAAAATTTATCAGAAAGAATAAAAACAAGGTCCATAATATATGCAGCAGGAAATGACTGATCGGTATTACGACGTAAAATTAACCGTAATGATACCCCTTCATCAGGAATTGTTATATCACCTTGTATAGTTGTTTCTTCTGGAGCCCCCTTCACTTGAGACTCTTTTATAAGCGTCCAGCGAGCACTTCCCGTTGCTATCTTTTCTGCATCATAATTTGTACGTGCTTGATAGAAAACAGCTTCACCTGATTTTTCAAGCGATTGCAAATTGCTATCAACAACTGTTGAGAGTACTTCTTCATCCGAAGAATCTATCGCTTGTTTTAAACCAACATCAATTTCACTTCCATCCTCTAATAAGCGTTGTGTTAACTTTCTCTTAATTGGAAATGCCTTTGGTACTCTGTGAGAAGCTTGAAGATTTTCTTCTAAAAACTGATGATCATTTGATACAAATACACGCTCACCAACAAAAAAAATACCAACAAGTAAAACAACAAAACTAACAACAGAAACAGCACTTATCACAATACGCCTTTGCACTAACGATTTATTAGCACGACGTAAAGCCTGAGAAAAAATGTGCGAAACAATATGCGGATTATCTTCCTGCGAAGGAGAAATCTTTAACACACTGCTATTAACATGCTGAGAAGGCACATCAGTCTCCATATTAACAGGTTCTGCATCTGGTATATCTGATACACAAAGCTCAACAAATACCTTGTTATCCTTTGAACGTGTAACAAAATCTTGCTTTCTTTTTATGTTTACCTCTGACAATTCATTATTTTTTGGTAATATAGTTTTTTTTGTATATTTCTTATCTTCATTTATATTTGTGGGATTCCACCCAATAACTGAAGAAAGCCGTTTCTTTTCAACTGCTAAATATTCTCCTTCAACAGTTGCAATAGAACTTTGAAGAATCTTTCTTTGTTCATCCGCTATTGCTTGTGGTATTTTTGCTGTTACAAATTGATGTTCTAGTGTTTCGGTAGCCCGCTTATAAATCCGCTTACGCACTTGTGGTGTAATATTATTTTGTGCATTAATTGTCTTTTTTAAGATTCCAACGAAATCTACCATTTCCTCTATAATCTCTCTTAAACTGAGAAAAAATCAATAGTAAAGCCAAAAAACTTTATTTTAGCCTTCTAAATTGGTTGCCATTTAATATTGGTACAACTATTGCAATAATGTAAAATGAATATGAAAAATAAACAATGCTATTTTGCACCTTTCTTTTACGTGCTCTTAAAAACTTTTTTGTAAAAAGATACAAAAACGAACAGAGAGCATATATAGAAATCTAAAAACAATAATCAATTAACAAAGGGATCCGTAATAAGAATAGTATCTTCACGCTCTGGACTTGTGGATAATAAAGCCACTTTTGTATTAATCAGTTCTTCAATATAGCGTATATATTTAATAGCCTGCACTGGTAAATCTTCCCACCTCAATGCATGTGCTGTTTCTTCCTTCCAACCTTCTAATGTTGCATAAATAGGCTTCACCCGATCCTGAGCTCCCATGGAAGAAGGTAAATAATCAATCCTTTTACCATCAAGCTCATAACCAATACAAATTTTTATTTCATCCAAACCATCTAAAACATCAAGTTTTGTCAATGCTATACCTTGAACACCGCAAATTGTTACCATCTGACGTACTAAGACAGCATCAAACCAACCACATCGACGCTTTCGACCCGTTACAACACCAAATTCATGTCCACGCACTCCTAGAAATTCACCAATATCATTTATCTGCTCTGTCGGGAACGGCCCTTCTCCAACGCGTGTAGTATAAGCTTTTGCAATACCCAAAACATAATGAATTGCATCAGGTCCCATCCCCGAACCTGTACATGCTTGCCCAGAAACTGTATTAGATGACGTTACATAAGGATAAGTTCCAAAATCATTATCTAATAAAGCACCTTGCGCACCTTCAAAAAGAATGTGTTTCCCTCCTCGATAACCTTCATCTAAAAGACGCCACGTACAATCCATAAAGGGCAAAATTTTATCCGCAACTTGCATCAATTCATCATAAAGTGCTCGAGAATCAATCTCTGAAACACCCATCCCTCGACGCAAAGCATTATGATGCCTCAAAAGCCGCTCAATCTTAGCCATAAGTGTATCTTTTTCTGCTAAATCCATCACTCGGATAGCACGACGTCCCACCTTATCTTCATAAGCCGGTCCAATACCGCGCTTTGTTGTACCAATCTTTAAACCAGATAAACCGCTTTCTCGAATTGCATCAAGATCACGATGCAAAGAAAGAATCAAAGGAGCATTTTCAGCAATACGCAAAATTTCTGGTGTGATTTTTACACCCTGATTACATAGTTTTTTTACTTCTGCAACAAAATGATGAGGGTCAACAACAACACCATTACCAATAATTGATAACTTGCCACGCACTAAACCAGACGGTAAAAGTGATAATTTATAACTGTCTCCATCAACAACCAATGTATGGCCAGCATTATGCCCCCCCTGATATCTCACCACGATATCTGCTCGCTCAGACAACCAATCTACAATTTTACCTTTGCCTTCATCACCCCATTGTGTACCGACAACAACTACATTGGCCATAACTTTCTCCGTCGTGTTTGGTCAAAAAAACCAGCATTCAAAAACAAACTCTTCTTTATAACGAAACCTTAGAGCAAGTGCGACTCCTCATTTCAGATTTTTCTCAATCTTCAAGTGATTAAATTTTCAAATTTATGATAATAAAGATAAGCAAATACCCAAATATTTTAAATCTGTCATTTTCGCTACAAAAAGTAAAAACATTAGAGATTTTAATTTGTGCGTATCTAACACCTGACAAAGCATTCATTCCCCGTCTTAATCTTTTACAATTCATGTAATATTTAGAGGCTGTTTGTCTGATACAAGAATACGAAAGATCATCATAATCTCTCGTATCCTTTTTTGTTTAAAAACACGTTTTGAAAATCACCAGTAATTATTTAAAGCTGTGCTTTTTCAACTTGGAACGCCCACTCAAGCCACTGTGTTAAAATTTCAAGATCGGAAGCCTCAATTGTTATACCCGCCCAAATTCGAAGCCCAGGAGGAGCATCGCGATACGAACCGATATCATAAGCAACCCCTTCCTCATCAAGACGCTTCACAACCGCTTTTATAAAAGATACTCGCCTTTCCGTATCCAAAGCAGTAATCACTGGATCCACAATATCTAAACAAATAGCGGTGTTAGAACGCACTTCAGGATCTTTTGCCAAATATTCTAACCATGGCGTTTTGCGAACAAAAGCATCAAGTACAGAAAAATTTTTCTCAACCCGTGCTCTTAATGCCGCTGCACCTCCTAGAGATTTTGCCCACTTCAACCCATCAAGGAAATCCTCAACACAAAGCATAGAAGGTGTATTGATGATCTTTCCTTTAAAAATATCTTCGTTCAATTTTCCATTTTTTGTCATATAGAAAAGTTGGGGCATAGGCCAAGCTGGAACATGATTCTCAAGCCTCTCAACAGCACGAGGACTTAAAATCACCATACCATGTGCAGCCTCGCCTCCCAAAACTTTCTGCCATGAAAAAGTAACAACATCTAATTTTGAAAAATCAAGATATTGCGCAAAAGCTGCCGATGTTGCATCACAAATGGTCAATCCAGCCCGCTTATGCGGAATGAAATCTGCATTAGGAATACGCACACCAGAAGTTGTCCCATTCCATGTAAAAACAACATCCCGATCAAAGTCAAGTTGTGTTAAATCTGGTATTTCACCATAAGGAGCTTCAAAACGACGCACATCAGAAAGCTTTAATTGCTCGACAACATCTTTATTCCACCCAAACCCAAAACTTTCCCACGCTGCCATATCAATGCCACGCTCACCTAATAGAGACCATAGAGCAGCCTCAACAGCACCGGTATCTGATCCTGGCATAATTCCTATACGATGATCAGAAGGAACCTCAAGAATCTCACGGGTTAAATTAACAACTTCAGCAAGTTTTAATTCTGCTTCTCTAGATCTATGTGAACGCCCAACTAATGCATTTTTAAGAACATCAAGAGTCCAACCAGGCCGTTTGCTACAAGGACCTGAAGAAAAATTAGTATTATTGGGACGATTACTTGGTTTTTGTAACATTATCATTATTTCTCCCCTTTTAGATGTTTCTCTTTCTTTATAAAGAAAAACAAATTATTATAAAGACTAATCAATAATCTTTTTAGAAAAAAGTCAAAAATGTTGTCTATTATTTCGTATGCTTAAAATTTAGGGAAACTTTATAAAAAAATCTTTCTTAATCATTCTTCTCGATTGATTCTTTTAATTTTTTTCGTATTACCACCACGATAAGACAGCATTCTAATAACAATACACTAAAGTGTCCAATATACCTATCAAATTTATTTTATGATAAAGATTCATTGATAACGCTCTAGAATAGGGAGATAAACTTATTAAAAAATCAATTATTTTTCTTTTGATGACTGGACAGAGAAAATTTTAATGTTATAACCGCAAACGCTTTATATTTTTTATGAAGCATGCCCAGATAGCTCAGTTGGTAGAGCAGCGGACTGAAAATCCGCGTGTCCGTGGTTCGAATCCGCGTCTGGGCACCACTTTTTGTGTTTAACATATTGAAATATATAGATTTTTTCTTTAAATAGCCATTTTCAGACCACCTTTTAGACCACCTTCTACAGTTTATATAATTTTACCTAATTTGTTCTTATTTGCTCCTTATTTTTCTTTGGAGTGAAGGCTAAGATCTCTTTTTTTCTCCATCTCACTGCTCTCCCTAGCTTATATGGCTC
>NZ_JBHIRU010000010.1:75782-84456 GCF_042197425.1 Bartonella sp. AA126HLJHH | reverse complement strand
AGCAGAAACCGCTCTCGTTACTCGTCGTATATAGTACTCTTTCAAGCAAAGAGTCAATATCATTTTTTATTTTTTTTAAATAAAATAACCCAAACTTTACCAATAAAATATTGAACAAAAAATCCTATTTCAAAACATTATTGGCAACAAGCAATTATAGATAAAATCTGCCTTCATAAAAATAAAACATGAAAACAGCAAGGAGTTCAAAGAGAGCATGGCGCCTTTAAAGTAAAATATAGCACCCCATTGCAATGCATAAAAATAGGAAGTTGCCTAGGAATGAGTTAATCACAATAACGCTTGTTTTATGCTACTTTAATAGAGAAAATTTTCTGCGCAGATACGATTTATAAAGACATTGCTGTATAAAGAGAATCGCATGATCTGTAATTTGTAAAAAGAATCAAATTCCTGTAGAAGCATTTTAAGCTATCTATCTAGCTTTCTTTATTTAATATTGAAAAGTACTCTTATAAATCTATGTGGGATAACGAACAACAAAAAAACGATCCTGGACAAGACCCTGCTCTTGTCGTCAAGCGTTTGCGGCCTGCGCGCCGACAGGTCTCTGCTCGTTGGCTTACGGGAACCATTCTGACAGGAATCACTTCCTGCATTCTTATGGGGATTGCACTTTTTACGGCTCTTGATGAACAACAGCGATTGGTAACACCGCCACAATGGTTTACGCAAGAAAACCTATCAGAATCACAAGCCCCTGAGGCCAATGGCTATAAAGGCGACCGTATTTCTCCCACTCATGCAAGGCAAAGCTTTGACAGAAAACGTCAATTTGAATTATCGATTCTACAAAAAAAAGGCGATGAAAAAGTCATTCAAACACAACATTTTGAATGGATTCGTATGGCTTTAGCCGAAAATCGCCCCCAGAAATATAGCTATCCAAAATTTGATTCTTTAAGCATTCTTGCTAGTGATACGAAAAATCAAAATATCGCACCACAAGAAGATTCTGGGCAGATTTATGGAGCAAAGGTTGAAACAAAACTCACCTTACGCAGCTATGATTTTAAGGTAAATCAATTCGATTTTGATGACAGCGACACATTGACAGATGAAGAGGCACAACAAGAAGTACAAAAAGCTGGATTTACTTTAGAAAAGAGCTCCGAACTTCTTTCAGTTCTCACATTGATTGATCCTTTAAAATTAGAAGATGTATCCTCCCCTTCCCAAGGCACAGAATCCCCTGAAGTTCGAATCGTTCAAGAAAATGTAACCGTTTCTCCTCAAAGTCACCGTATCGATCTGACGAAAAACTATGTTGAAGATATTATTCCTATTCGTAAAAAACAAACGATAGCCGATGCTTTCAAAAAAACCAGTTATACAAAAAAGCAAATTGACCAGGTTGTAAAAACGCTAGAAAAAATAAGCCTTTCCGATTCCCTTAAAGAGGGAAGCCTTTTACGCATTGGTATCGTGACACAAGCTGGTGAAGAAGACCATCTCGTACGCGCAAGTATCTATCAAGGGATGCATCATGTTCTCACCATTGCCCTGAATGATAAAGGCCAATTCATTGAAAGCACAGAGCCTAAAATGTCTAAAGCACTTAAAACGGCTTTTCAAAATGGTATTCCACATTCTTATATCAATAGCGCACAATTACCAACGGCTTATGATGCACTCTATAGTGCTTTGCTAAGCCATAATATATCACAATCTCTCTCTCATCGTCTTATTCGTCTGCTGGCCACCAATATTGATATGAAAAGTCCGATAACACCCAATGATCAGATCGAAATATTTTATGCTGTACCACAAAGCGATAAAGAAAACAAAAACGGCAAAAAGAATTTGAAGGCAAAGGAATCATCCAAGAACGCTGATCCAGAAATTCGTTATATTAGTGCAACTTTTGGGAATACAACTTATAAATATTACCGTTATCAATTAAAAGATGGAAGCGTTGATTATTATGATTCTGAAGGGAAAAGTTCAAAGCCTTTCTTGCTGCGCAAACCCACACCAAATGGCATTTTTGGCTCTCCCTTTGGTCCACGTAAACATCCTATTTTAGGCTATGTCCGCATGCATACGGGTGTTGATTGGATTGCTCCTAAAGGATCACCCATTATTGCTGTAGGAGATGGTATTGTCACAAGAGTAGGCGTAACAGGCGGCTATGGAAACCATACGGAAATTCAACATGCCAATGGATATATCAGCAGTTATTCACACCAAAGTCGTTATGCACCAGACATCAAACCAGGCGTGAAAGTACGACAAGGACAAATTATTGGGTATGTTGGATCAACAGGAATGGCAACCGGACCCCATTGTCATTTTGAAATCATTGTCAATGGCGTCAAGGTTGATCCCATGCGCATTCGTATACCGGATAGCAAAGCCTTAACCAATCAAGACCTACAAACATTCCTACAAGAAAAAAACAACATTGATGCCTTGATCAACAGCCCAATAGCACCCTCCGAAGAGACTTAAAGCATGAAAGCATCTGCATTTTTACGACTCAAAACATCTAAAAAATATGCTTGAGCGCTTACTTTTCTCAAAGAGATTTCCGCATTTTAAATATCTATTAAAGAATACGCCGAAAGATTCCACCACCCAAGGTCGCATCACAATGATTAAAAATAAAACACCCTCCCCTTTTCAGGTTTACGCACAATAGAAAAGTGAAAAATATGAAACCCCAAAAGGCTAACTCTTCTTGTTTATTTTATCAAAACGATAGCCCGTCCTTATTTGCCATGCAATAAAATCTCAAATCAAAGAGGTGCCCGCTAAAGGATGAAGATTCTAAAATCCATATCATTCTATAAACAACCCGACTTCTTGTTGAATAGATTCCACTTGTTGAATGTATGCTGTTCATAGCCCTAAAGGACGGTGTTTCATGAACTTTATGAGCACGTTCTACCTTAAGAATATTCCTTACACACTTTTACAAAAACACCCCATATTTAAAGTTTCACATGCCTTACAAAAAATAACAAAACTTGAAAACAATCTTTTTGCAAAGCAATAGAGCTTACGAATATAAGTATTATTGGCTTAAAGGAGCACTTATTCAAAATAAATTTAAAGGCTAACTTAAGCACTTCAAAGCTCTCAGACAAGGAGAACTTTGAAAGCCTATCATCGGAGTCAACAAAGCAAAAAAACAACAAGAGAGAAAATCAAACATTACACCAAAAGATAAAGAAGCAAAGTTGTTTCTCTTGAAGGCAATTGACAATCTGATATGAATGGTGCTGTGTTCGCGCTACTGAAGCCGTATTTTTCCTTCTTCTTGTGAAAAGATGCCCTCCCCATACATTCACGATGAATGAAAGGCAGCTTACCACGAGAAAAGAGAAAATTTACCCTTTTAAAAAATCAGTCAGAGCTTTTTTTTGAACTATTCATGCTAAGTTTTGGCAAAGGAATGACAATCTTTGTGCCTCCTAAAGCAGAAGTTTCAAACAGAGGTTTTTCACCAAATTGCATACAGAGCTGTTCCACGACCACACGACCAAGTCCTGTTTTTTGTTTTAAAGTTTGGCTTTTCATTCCCACGCCATCATCTTCTACAATGAGCATCAATTGTCCATCTTTCTGGGGACCAAAAGAGATATAAATATGACCAGACCGTTGATCAGGAAAGGCATGTTTTAAGGAATTTGTCAGCAGTTCACCAAGGATAATTCCAAGTGTTGTCGCATCTCTTGAAGACAGGCGACAATCTTTAAAGTTGGTGTGAATGGTGATGTTTTCACGCAATTCAAAAGGGACTGCCAATTCGACATCATGCACAACAGAGCTGAGAAACTCTGCCAATAGTGTCGTTTCCATATCATCACTTAAGCGCAAACGACGATGTGCTGTAGAAATTGTCTGAATACGATCACGTGCAGCCCCTAGAACAGCACGGACCTCTTCATTTTTGCTCCGGTTTAACTGGAGCCCCAACAAAGAAGACACCGTCCCAAGAGAATTGCCAATGCGATGGCTTGCATCCTGCAACAATATTTCAACCCGTTGGCGTTCTTTTTCAGCGTGATTACGTGCTCTTTCTAATTCTTGTGTTCGTTCTTTCACGCGGGCTTCCAGAGCGATATTTTCACTATGAAGCAGCAATTGATACAATTTTAAAGAGCGCATATCACGATGAAAACGATTAATAACAAAATAGGCAGAAATAAAGGTACTCACAACGGAAACAATAGCCGCCAATGTCAAAGCCGCCCGCATCAATGCGATACCCTCACGCTGTTTTTGTCGCACCACATCATCCCCATTAATAAAGCTTGTCATCAATTGAGCTAAACGCGCTACAGGAATCTTTGATACTTCCAAAGAGTCCGCATGAGAGGGTTGAGAAGATTGTTCAGGAATCGCATCAAGAGCACGCATATGGGCATTCATAAAGGCTTTTCGTGCTTCAACCTCTTCTTTAAAAGCCGTAAACCATTTATACCACTGCGGATGTGCATAAACAATAAGTGCGATATAGTCGAGAATATTCCCCAACTCCCGCTCTGCATTTTCAAAACGTATTTTATCTTCCGCCTTGCGCGTTTTTGCATAGCTGCGATCAGCAACAGCCATATCAATCAGGCTAATAAGGACCAAATCAGCCTGTTCGCGCAATTCTGAACTTGTATTCAACTGTGCGACTTCTCGATCAACGGCATTTGAAAGCAACATAATAAAAACCGATGCCAAAAGAGCCATAACAAGAGAAACAACAATCGCACCCCACCGCCAGCGTGATATCGTTGCATCAGAAGAAGGCATTTGAGGCATCAAATTTGTTTTTGTTGTCATAGAATGTCCATTGGCGAACTTGAAAGTCGTCATTTTTCAGCACAAAGGAAGGCAACCTTATGGAACATAAAACCTAAAGCCCGTGAAAAAGTTTTATACAGGCTTTTCTTGTGTTCCTAAGGATACACGCCAAACTTCTGAATTCCCTCAGATACTGACTTTACTGTAATAGCTATAACGGGAATAAAAAAAACAAGGCTATCAATCATAATTATTATGCTTTTTTAGCCGTTAAATGAACACAATGTACTTCCAGCTGAGTAAGAATCAGGACCATAATCAGACTCACCATTGACTTTAAGAAGTTCTTGTAATCGATTACGCGCCCTGCTCACACGGCTTTTAATGGTTCCAACAGCACAACCACAAATAGCCGCAGCATCTTCATAAGAAAATCCCGATGCGCCAATAAGAATAATGGCTTCTCTTTGATCGGCAGAAAGCAAATTTAAGGCTTTTTTGAAATCTTGCAAATCAAGTGATCCATATTGAGCAGGATGAACAGCGACATTTTGAGTAAACACGCCGTCGGTATCTTGAACTTCTCTTCCCTTTTTACGCATTTGACTATAAAATTCATTGCGCAAAATGGTAAAAAGCCAAGCTTTAAGATTAGTTCCCATCTCAAAACTATCTTGCTTAGCCCATGCCTTCATAACAGTATCTTGGACCAAATCTTCGGCTTTATCGTGCTTGCCACTTAAAGAAACAGCAAAAGCTCGTAAAGCCGGCAACACAGAAAGGAGTTCTTGTTTAAAGTTTTTCGCGCACTTTGACATAAAGGATTCAAACCTTTTCCACATTGTTTAAGCCAAATTGCTCTGCGCGCTCCAACTTCTCTAAAAGCTCAAGCAAACACCGTGGCAGTGCTTCTTCTTGAATTTCCATGTAAAATTGACGTAACTTCCGTGCTATTTCGCTATTGACCCCGAGAAGATCATCTCCAACTCTAAATTGTGTGGTGAGATTTTTTTCATCACGGTCGTTCATTTTTCATCCCCCTAATCCATATATTACTGGTAGCACCGCGAAGAATTTTTCGCCTTATGGTTGTAAATATAGCTGCCGGTAAAAAGTTCCATACAAATCAAGGAACTTTTTTATCGGTTGAGAATTTCAACCAACAAAATGCTTGAAAGGTCAAAGGAGTTATAAATTATGTCATTATCAACGCGCATTGCCCCGCATCTTCCCTATCTTCGGCGTTTTGCCCGCTCTGTCACCGGTAGCCAATCCTCTGGCGATGCCTATGTTTCAGCGATGTTGGAAGCACTCATTGCCGACATCTCCATTTTTCCCAAAGCCTCCACTGACCGAATTGGTACCTATTGGCTTTTTTGCCATCTTTTTGACCAAACCACACCAAACATCCCTGAACCCCTGCCCCAATTTGGTCTTGAACAAAAAACCAGTGCCAAATTATCCTATCTCACGCCCCGTGCACGCCAAGCATTTTTGCTCATTGCCGTTGAAGGGTTTCATGAACAAGACGCCAGCGAAATCATGAATCTGGATACGAAAGAATTTCGCAAGCTTCTCAACCAAGCATCCATTGATATTTCTCAACAAATTGCCACTGAAGTAATGATTATTGAAGATGAACCTCTTATTGCACTTGATATTGAGCAAATGGTAGAAAGCCTAGGTCATCATGTTGTAGGAATAGCGCGCACGCGTGATGAAGCTGTCATCATGTATCATAAGAAAAAACCACGGTTGATTTTGGCTGATATTCAATTAGCCGATAACAGTTCAGGGATTGATGCGGTCAACGAGATTTTGAAAAATGACCGTATACCGGTGATTTTCATCACGGCTTTTCCCGAAAGGCTTCTCACTGGCGAGCGTCCAGAACCAACTTTTTTAGTGACCAAACCTTTTAACCCTGATATGGTGAAAGCGCTTATTTCCCAAGCTTTATTTTTTCAAGAGAATGCTTCTAAAGCGGCTTAGAATAGGGTAACATCTTAAAATTATGATCGTTACGCCTCTTTCAAAGCCTCCCATGGATAGATCTCATATGAGTGCGCTCATGCAAGCGATTCGTGGTGCTGATATTTGCGTTCTCTATCAGGCAACAAATCTGGTTTATTTATGGGCTGAAAACTTGCCACATCATTTGCACAATAAATGGCGGGTTGGGTGTCGTGACAGCGACTTTTTTTCGCTTGACCTTGCAGACAATATGGAAACCATCAAACTGCAAGTTTTAGCCAGTGGCAAAATGCAAACTGTTGAAGCACGTTTTGAAGATACAAACAAACAAGAGATTTGGTACAAATTTTCTATTGATTGCCACCGCAATGATAACGAAGACATTATTGGTATTATCACCACCGGTGTCAATATTTCCGGCTTACGCCGCCGTGAACAAGTGCTTAAAATCCTTCTTCGCGAAGTCAGTCACCGTTCTAAAAATCTTCTAGCGATCATTCAAAGTATTGCCAGTCAAACCGCCCGCTATACTGAATCTCTTCAGGTTTTTTTACGAAAATTTCAAGGTCGTCTTCATTCTCTTTCTCATTCTCAAGATCTGATCACTGATTCCGATTGGCGCGGTGCTCAATTTCGCGAATTGGTCCAAACGCAGGCTTTAGGTTATTTTATGAAAGAAACAGAACGTTTTTCACTTGAAGGCGTCGATCCTTATCTTTTTCCCAATGCCGCTTTGCATATCGGTTTGGCTTTTCATGAACTGATTGTCAATTCTCTTTCTTTTGGAGCCCTTTCCCAAGAAAAGGGGAGCATCTGTGTACGCTGTGAAATCGAAACAAAACTGAATGGCAAAACGCAACTTATCATCACTTGGCATGAAAATTTTGAATCCGGCATCCCTCCCACAAACAATAAAAAAGCCTGTTTTGGTAGTGCCGTTCTCGAAAAAATCGTTCCCATTTCCGTGAATGGTTCAGCTTCTCTCAGATTGACACAAGAAGGAATTGTCTATTGCCTCTCTGTTCCTGATACTTATTTTGATATTTTTTCTTAAAAGAGCATTTTAAACAATGAACAAGAGAATTTTCCCCTTTTTTAGCAAAATGTCTCATCTGTTTATTAAGCACAAAGATATTTTCCAACCTCTTTAAACCAACCTCTATAGTCCCCCAATAGTTCCGCAAAACCTTAACGATGAGAACTGAAAGCCACATAAAATCCATTCCCGCTGTCAATCAACTTCCATCCCTCATATAACCGGCATATTTTAAAACAGAAACCAAAACGATAAAGAGCAAACCGTTTCAGCTTTTATATGCAAAATAAAAGCGAGCCTGTTACCCATCTCTTTTTGTGTAATTTTCGCAATGCGTATATAATTTTATTTTGGCAGAATATGAAATTTCAAGGAGTAAAGCTAATATCCATCATCACTCTTCAGCTTTACGGGCTTAAAGCATCCACGACAACGACAATTAATTGATGTAAATTACACATTTTATGCTTTTATTTATCGCATTCTTTAATGGAGATATCCTCTTCAGTTACAATAGGGCATCCTAAAACAGGATACACTTGTGTTCCTCATTCACGCACTTTTTTAATATTTCCCAGCGCATCCACGCTCATTTCAAAACAGTATGTGTAAATAAGATATAATAGCCCCCGTAAAGTGAACCATCAAAACCGCCCCTTGTTACGCCACGTCCTTCTTTACCTTCATGCCCCTTTTCACTTCATAAAAGTAGTAGCTGAGTATCATCATACCATTTGTCTCTCATGTTACAACAGCCATTGACCTTTGAGAGCGTCCATAAGAGGCATTTCAGTCTTTTTTCAAATATTACTCACCGACATAGAGCCCCCACACACACCCTTTTATGACGTGCAAGCCAATGACTTTGATTAATTCACTATAGAACCCGCATCTCAAAGGGGA
>NZ_JBHIRU010000010.1:67577-75682 GCF_042197425.1 Bartonella sp. AA126HLJHH | reverse complement strand
AAACGCATCTCAAAGGGGAAAACGCATCTCAAAGGGGAAAACGCATCTCAAAGGGGAAAACGCATCTCAAAGGGGAAAACGCATCTCAAAGGGGAACTAAAAAACTGTGAAACCGTTTAACAGTGAAGAAGCCCCTAGGCTGACAAATTGGAGTCCGCTCTGTCAACCTGTCATTTGGAAAATAATTGATGAATCCCCTTGTTTTTATCCTCTTATTAGTTTCATGTACAGATGATTTTAATAGTTGCTATTCGAACAATACAATGGTTAAAATCTATCCCACGGCTCAAGCTTGTGAACAGGCCATGGTCCCGTCCACAAAAAAGTTTGCACTTTATGGACAACAAATTTTTGCTCAATGTATAAACGTACAACCCAGTTTACATCAACAAGAAGTAAACTTGATCTGGTCTGTAACAAACCATGGAAATTTCCTGCTTAAAAGCCAAAACGTAAAGGACAAGCTGTCTACAGTACACAAAGAAGATATTTTACCAACATCGCTTCCTCTTTTACATTCTTCTTCCACAAACCTCTTGCACAAAAAACTTTAAAAGCATAAACCCATCAGATCTCAAAAAAAATAATCAATGAAAGACATGATGGATAATAAGCGAATGCACCCTTCAAAAGACCATCACACAGAGCAAAATTCTCCGCCTCAAGATCTCCCTTTAGACCCTGCCGTAGAACGAGTGAGAAAAAAACTTATGGGTTTAATGATTATTTCCGTTTTAATAACGCTTTTCCTTATTCTAACCGTACTGTTTTTAATTGTTTATAAAGTGATAAAAACCGGATCAGCGCCAAAACAAACAGAGCTATCTTCCTCTCTCAGCAAAAACCCACACGTTATCCATCATACGCTCTCTCTACCGGAAAAAACACAGATTTTGTCGCAAAGCCTCTCAGAACACAATATTGTACTGAAAGTTTTAACCCCTGATGGACAAACAAAATTTATGATTTACAATTATCATACCGGTGCACTTGTCTCCATTCTTTCTGTTGAAACAACAAAAGAGAGAGCGAAGATAATGCCTCATTAAGAAAACTAACATCAATAAGCGCTGACATAGCATTCTGAAGGTTTAAACATTTTCTGCAAGCCGGCATTATCACACGCTTTACCAGCGCGTGGGTGTTGCCGACAATCCTTGGCGCTAGAGAGAGTTCATAAGAGCCATTTTATTCCTTTATTATAAAATTTATCCACACGGGCTCTCCCCGTTTGCAACGTGCAAGCGAATGGTTTTTGTTGATCCAACATGGAACAAATTTGCAAATGAGAGAATTCTAGGGGTTTAGGAGCTCTCACCTAACATTCAAAACAATGAATTATTATTATAAATTAATGTGATAAGTCTTAAATATCCACCACACGGGCGACGGCGCGTTTTTTACTGTATCCCCTCACTTAAATCTTGGAAAAGAAGAAACCTTTCTGTCAACGCATTCCCATTTTCAGAAAATGACATCACTTGGGAAAAGCTAATGAACGTGCAAGAAATACCTCTTCTTGAGTGCAAAAATTCAACATATTAATTTATAGTGATGATTTATTTTGCATGTCAAACGAGAATCTCAAATACTGTAAGATTCTCCCTTTCAAATCTGTTCGTAAGAAACTGAATCAAAATCATTTCTTTACATATCCCAGCAAGGAAATGGATGAATAAAAATACCTCTTATGAATGATCCGGTATCAAAAGAAGAACTGTTGCAACATTGAAAATTAAAGCAATAACGCCCAGCTTACATCTTTTATTAAGCAAAGATAGCCGATGAATTTCACATGATAGAATTCATGAACACCAGTGCGAAATGGGCATGAATACATTGAATAATATTAAATATAAGTGTGAATTAAATAAAACAACGACATTGCGTTCTTCATAAAAGAACTGCCTCTTAAAATACACGGATGCGGTTTTCTCTGTATTTCCTCACTTAAATCCCAGCAAAGAGGCAATCTTTTCTGTCAACACCCTTTGTTAAGTCTCAATACTGCCCGTGAAAATCCAAAGAAAGCGCAAGAGGCTTCTTGAGTATATACAATTTACTATCATGATACCAATAACATCACCACAAGCGCTTATACAGCACCTTTCAGGTTTAAACATTTCCCTCTGCTTCAAGATTGACCACTTGAGCGACGGCGTGGTTTTCTCTGTATCCGCTTACTTAAATCTCAGCAAAGAGGCAATCTTTTCTGTCAACAGCCTTCGTTAAGTCTCAATACAGCCCCGTGAAAACTCAAGGAAAGCGCAAGAAGCTTCTTGAGTATATTATAATTTATTATCATGATACCAATAACATCACCACACAAGCGCGCTTACACAGCACCCTTCAGGTTTAAACATTTTCCTCTGCCTCAAGATTGACCACTCGGCGACGGCGTGGTTTTCTCTGTATCCCCTCACCTAATCCAGGCAAAGAAGAATCCTCTTTTGTTGCTGTTTTTGTTGCTGTTGATGCATCTCCATTGCTAGAGCTTTCTGCTGTTGTAAGTGAAAGCTCAAGAGATGATTCATCTTGAGTCCGTACAGTACGTCGACGGGGAGAACGACGTATTTTTTTGACAGGTTCAACATTTTTCTCAGAGAGGCAGTGCTCTTGATCTGTTTTTTCATCCGATAGAGCCTCTAAAGCGTTTTCACGCGCATCCCCATTTTGCGCTTTATCATATTGGCCATTGCCATTTTTTTGCGACGACATTTGTAATACATCTGTATCACCCTCGACAGCATCCTTTTTTTCACCGTCAAGATTTATTTCACCGCATTCTTGCCCATTGTTTTCATCACGATTTTCGTTTTCATCACCACGATTTTCATCACGCCGAACCGATTGAGACATTTGCCCAGCTGCTGCTAAAATAATACGCAAATAGTGCTCGGCATGTTGTAAATAATTTTCCGACATAACACGATCACCTGCACCTTGTGCATCACGCGCAAGGCTTATGTATTTATCGGCAATTTGCTGAGCATTCCCGCGAATTTTAACATCCGGACCGCTACTTTCATAATTGCGAGACAACGGATTAGGACCGCGACGATTATTATTGTTATTACCATTATTGTTATTATTGCGACCGCGTACCCGTCTATTTTGTTGTGGCCTCATCTTTATCCCTTTTTGGAGTGTTTGTCTTATGTGTGTCTTAATTGACGCTTCCTCATTACATTATCTTTTGATAATGCTGATCATGTTTAACATACGATTATCAAGCTATCCGCGTTTATTTCACTCAAACGAACCCTACTGATATTGATAAAAGCATATATTTTCTTGAAAATCACAAAACAGCAGGGAAATCGTAAATCAAAAATTCCCTTTTTCTCTGTCAAACAGCAGAAACCTAATGATGTTCACGTAAAATGCCAAGTGTTTTTTTTAAAATAAACCATATTTCACTAAAAAAAATAATTATCTTGTGGAAAACAAAAAGGAAAACACACATATAACACACCTGACAAAGAAAAAATTCCTGCCAGAGAATAGTAGAAGCTTCCTTTTTTGCTCTAAAACCACCGCTCCTAAAAACGCCGATATTCTCTACCCCCTCGTGCATTTAACTCACAAGCACTTCCATCCCAACGAGTCACTGCGCGAACCTCTTTATTTTATAAATATAGCCTCTCTTCATCGCTAAAGCAACCCCTTGCGAGCGATAATCCACGATCGCCTCACAAAACCTCTTAATTTTTATAGATAGATTAACACGAAGTATTATTCAAGCCCTATAATCACCAAGAGATCAATCTTCTTTCCCAAACAAGTCAATGATACTATCAATTTTTATTTTAACCCATAGAGTTTTTAAGTTAATCACAGTTTTTATTTATAACAAATTGAGCTTAAAAACAAAATATTTAAATACAAAAAAATATCAAATTATGAAAAAAACGACCAATATGTCACACTTTTTAAAAATCAGCTTCTTCTCAAAAAAATACCCTCCTCAAAGCCTATCAATAAGAATGGCCTAACGTATTTCCTTACTTATCTTTTCTGATAAAGAAAACTAGAATTATAAAACAAGCACATTTTTAAACCCAGCACAGCGCTTTACGCATGAAGAAGCCGTAAATGTTTATAAAAGGAATGTTTTTTACTCATTTTTGTCATGTCTATTGACTTACACCCTCAAAGAAGGAAGATTCTCAAATCACACTGGTCTGTCAACAATGAAAATACTTATAAAATTCATACACTGAATTGATTTGTAATGGTAATTCATATTTTTTGTGTTGAGTAAGAAAATTAATATCGTAGGATTTTTCATCCTCAATCTGTTTGCTGTTGAATCAATCTCTTTTTCTTGCATGTTACATGTGGGAAAACCTGCGTGGAGTAAAAACGATAAAAAGACTAAAAGTGCCTCTTATGAACCGTCTCTAAGGCTAAAGGGCTGTCGACAGGCACCATTGGGAGCGAGCAAAATGTGAGATAGTACTGGCTTACTCTTTTTCAAACCATAAAGATGAACATGCTCTATAAATTTTATACATTCATGAGGGTTTTACCATTATACCATTCACCAAAACCATTACGAAATGGATTTCCCACACTCGTTATTTCCCTTAAAAAAGCGCAACAAACCCTCTTGAAACTCCACCACGCCCCCTTAAACATTTCAAGGAGGCCATCCATACCTTATGTCGCCACACCTTAAATAAGAAGTGCGATATAACAAGATAAATAAATCAAGCTGCTATTGGTCATGAGGCAGATAGTCATTTAAGAGGCTTTTATCTTTTTGTCAAAATTCGCATCCTTTTAACTTTCCATATAAAAACTTAAAAGTAATTGCGCCTTTTGCCTGTTTTATTTTCTCTTTCATTCAGAAAACAGTCTCGTAAGAGAAAATAATTTCCATCCCCAGGACGGACCCTCGTCAAACATTGTTTTTTAGCACTATCAGAAAGCTTATCCCACATTTCACGAATAGCAAAATAGGCCTCACTTTCCAAATTAAGACAATGCTGATAAACCTCTCTTTTCATATCGGGCATAACAGAAGCAGAAATTTCCTTGCAATATACGCGTAGATCAAAAACAGGAATAACCAATTCAACGGGTGCTTGTTGTGTTACTTTTTTATGAGAAGAAAAATAACTAACCACCTTTGCAACAACAAAACACAAAAATACTATACAAAAAAGTATTATGCAAACAAAAGCAATCTTGCGATATAATCTTTTGAAATAAGCCTTTTGTCTTGCTCGGATTCTTTTTTCCATAAAGATTGTACCCTTTAATATCCCAAGAGAAGCTTTTACAGCAAAAAATGATAGAAGTATCTGTGTACACAATACAGGTTATAGCCGCAAACGATCAAGACTCTTATGTCAAAAGACTCTCTTTTTTATCGTATAATTCTTATGAAACACTTTTCTCATGCCCTTTATGAAAAAATAGGGCTGATGATTTTCTCTCACCACTTTTAAAGACAAAGATTCTTCATCCATGCGGATCTATAAACAATTCGTCTTTGTTAAGACATGTCATATTGATTTATAAAGAATATTTATTGTTTTACATGTTGAATGAGAAACCCGAACACCATAGGATTCTCTCATTCCAAACCTGTTTATGTTAAATCAACCAAAACCATGTTGCTTACAAGTTACAAGCGGAACTGGTATGTGGATTAAAAACTGTATAAGAAAGGCATATGCCTCTTATGAATCGTCTCACGAACCAAGGCTGTCGTAATATTGGGAGCGAGCAAATACAATGATGGTGCGGGCTTGCCTCTACATAAGCGTAAAGATGGGAGTGCTCAATGGATTTACCGTTATTCACCACACAAACACTTCATATATAAAATCTTATACGCCTTCTATTACCGCCCCCTCAAAAAGCAGTCGCTAAAACAAGATAAGAGATTATAGATGTAAAACTCCAAACAAAAAAGAATAGACTTTCTAATCGAGATCAACAAACACTGTTAAAGACACATTTGCATTTTTGACCATGCTGGCATGTATGATAATGGCCCTTCAAATGCGCCACCATTTTATGCTTCACCTCATATCATTCTCCGTCAAACAGTCACAAAGATTCTTTAACTATTCAACGCCCCCCCAACCAAAGCAAAGAAACCGAAACCAGACGCCTGCATTTTTATTTGAATCTTCCCTATTGGGATAAAACACACAAGAATTTAAAGATTTCACTGCAAAATGAAATCACAAAATACAATAATGAGAAAAATATCCAAAGCCATCTCAATAACAAATATATAGCGCCCCTGTTATTAGAAAGTAAAAAAAGCCGCACCATTTAAAGGCGCGGCTTATGAATAGAGATATAACTAAATAAAATACAAAAGAAATCAATAATAAATACTTATACACAAAACGTATAGTATTGCAAGCTTTTTAATTATATTTATAAAAATATCCAAAAAGAGTATAAATAATGATACATTCGTATTGAGGAGAGCTGTTTATAACAATACACTTTCTAAAATAAAAACGTATCAAATAAATCAAAATACTTTGTAGCTTTATCTCAATATAATCCATGAAAAAACACACATGATTTAAGTCCATAATTATAATAAGATCCGTTCTTTTACGCTTGTAAAAGCTGGTTTTTCTTAACTTACATTCACCACTTCAAAAGATGAAGATTCTTCACCCAATCTGATCTATCAACAGCCCAGATTGCAGTGGGGTCCATTTGGCTTTTTCGTATGTGATTGATTTAAACTTAAAGCTCAACAAATAAGCCTGCCTTAAATATTTGCCACGCCCTTTAAAAAACACTTTTTGTATCATGGAAGCTCTTACAAAGAGACTTGCCTTATATCATCACACCTGAAAGGACAGTCTTTACAGCATAAACAGGATAAGACAAATCAACAACCGCTTGTACAATCTTGTCTGATAAGAAAACAAGTGAAACGTTAGCCTTCAAGCCTGCTCCAACAGTACAGCATTTCTCTTCTTTATAAGAAAAGACACAACGATACGCATGATTTTTTTATAGGCATTTTTCTGCTTTTGTCCTTTTGGCAATTAACATTTTCTTTTTATGGGATTTTTAACAAATTAAAATTGCGAGGAACTGCACTTTTTCTCTTTTAAAAAAGCGTAAAAACCGCAAATTATTTATAGAGTTAAAATCATCAAACGCTCTATCCAAAAGCTTTTTAAAATGATTGCAAGATTTTTTATCTTTTTAAAGCTTCTTTTGCCATGCGTTTCTATTTGGGCATAGCTCCTTACTCTGTAGGCTTTAAAAACTTACCCTTAGATTTCAATATGCGCCCTACTCTCCCCAACAACGCATGATCAACTTATCCAGCAACAACGCTTCTCTATCAATTTTTACCATTTTTTAACATCTCAAACAAAGTGCAATTTCAGGCTCCACCGAAGATATAAATTAGGTTTATCTGATCTATAGCTTCACCCCATACATATTGTTATGATCACTCTATTCTATTTTTCCTTATCTAACAAAGAAGAAATCTCTCTAGAATGCTCAACACTGATGTTTTGAGCAACACTACTGTATATTCCTAGCGGCTTATGTGCTGTAAATTTTGAAATAAAAGAGCTGTAGTCTATTTTTGGCGCCTCGTATATTGGAGAAAAAAATATGTCTCCAACGGACGATGATTCTGTTTTAATTTCTGGTGCGCTCACAAAACTGTTTGGTGTCGTTATTCCACCACTCACAACACTATTAATACTGTCTTGTTTCTCTTCTTTCTCATTTTTTTTCTGTTCGACATTGATAAGATCTAGAGCATTTAATTTTTTTTCTAAAGCATCCATGCGCTTTGCAATTTTTGTAATATCTTCATATGCTTTCTTCAACAATGCGTTTAAAGGAGCATGTCCCATTCTTCCGCTAGCATAAAGAACCACACGAATACATTCCGGATCATCAATATCAGCAATAGAAAATGGAAAAAGTGCCATTATATCCCCCTTTTTTATAAGCTAAACGCGTATTAAGGCATTTGCATCTCTTTTTTCGTTGTACGGCTCTTGTATTTCTCAGACAACCTCAGAAAACCTCAGAAAACCTCAGAAAACCTCAGAAAACCTCAGAAAACCTCAGAAAACCTCAGACAACCT
>NZ_JBHIRU010000010.1:12161-67477 GCF_042197425.1 Bartonella sp. AA126HLJHH | reverse complement strand
CAGAAAACCTCAGAAAACCTCAGAAAACCTCAGAAAACCTCAGAAAACCTCAGAAAACCTCAGAAAACCTCAGAAAACCTCAGAAAAGCTTTTGAAAAAAAATTCCTCATCGAAAATTTTTACAAGGTATTTTTTTAGATTATACTCTGTTTTCCACCTAAAATGATGATTTTACCACCTAAAACCAAAGAGAAATGCATGTCACCTTGCATGCTGTGTCAGCTTTCCCCAAAAGGACAAAGCCCACACCGGTCTTTAAATAATGGCAATCAATAAACAATGGTTTGTAAACAATCTGGCTTCTTATCTAACAGATTTGACTTGGCTTCCCCCTTCAAATGCATCCTTGTAATGTATCCCCTGTCCAGAGTTACTCTACAAAAAAACGCTGCTTTAGGAATACACACAGACGAAAAACACCCCATGCATAAAATTTTAACCGCATCTCAAACAATGGTATTTTACAACACAACGGGATAAACTATTGTCTTATAGATTTTTCTCGTATCACTCTCATCCCGTTTCAAGAAGTTGCCTGATAAGCACAAAATGCCATCTCAGAGGGTTCAATGCCTCACCATGTACTACAACGCATCGCCAACCTGCTGCTCTTGCCAACAGTGCACCCATTTTGAAAACAAAGAGTGGCTTTTTTCCTACACGCTTTGCCAAAAAAGGGAGCGCTCCATTTTGCTTTTTCTCGCTTTAAATAAACATATCCGTTGACCTCTTTCCACCACCCTCAAAGGACAAAGGTTTTAGCCCCACATCGGTTTGTAAACAATCCAACTCCTCTGAAGGGGCTCCATATCTGCTCATTATTTATATGATTCACTTGCATAATACTTAACCAAGAAAATCCTCACCATAACATTTGCTAATGTATTAAATACTTTAAGCTATCTTACTGATATCACCACCTTCAATAATAGTGTTTTAATGACGGTATTTTACGCTATAATAGGATAAAATTATCTAGGGGCTTTTTGTCATCGCACAACAGCGGTTTAAACCCAGCACTTGAAATAATGGATCACGATATCACAAAAGAGAGGCATTTGAGCTAAAATCTTTATTCCTCAGCAAAAAGCGCCATGAATAAAGAAAGGTTTTTTGTTCTCCCCCTACCTTCAATAATCACTGTCTTGATCCTCTAAAGAACAATAGGCAAACTTACCTTTAGACATCCAACAAAGGCAGCACAAAAAATAAAGAGAGTTAAGTTTTTTCTAAAGCGCATCAAAACTTTCTACACAATATATTCAATAAGACTTTATATTCAATAAGACTTTTTTTCATAACAAATATTTTGTAAGTATTTTTATCTTTCTCTCACACAGCTTTCATTCTCAGGCTTTGACAGCATAAACCACCGCCATATTGACGGGGCGTGTTTCATCCCCCCCTGTTTTTTGCAACAAGACCTTATGTTCATGCTCTCCCGCAGCCTTCGTTAACCGATCTTTATTGTAGACTTGAGCCAGATGTCTATAATATTCACCGTGATTCATATCCCAAACTACCTCTTCAATCATTGGATAACTATGCTGGTGGTTACCTGCTGAATCTGTTTTTCCCTCATGGGTATGGGATTGAAAAGACTCTTCTTGTCGGCTTCCCAAGCGACGTCCTTTATCAATTTCTTTTCCACTATCGAGCCCCCGTAAAAACATTCCACGCAAATCGGGAACATTGAATGTTGTTCTCCCGTCTCCTTTTCCCCATGTTTCTCCCAGAACAGCAAAGAGATTAGCATAGTTCCTTCGCGAATATTCTTTACCATCACACAGTAACCATCCAGAGGGTATTTTTTCTGTAGCAAAAGTCCCGATAAATCCAGAAGAAAAAGTTTCAGGCAAAGGAGGAAAGGGCGGAATTTCAGGAAGTTTTATAGTAGGATTGGTTAAAAACCAGCCATCAGCATTTTTTCCGGCAATATCACGCGTATAGACGATCTCATAAAGCCCCCCTTTTTGAATTTCCCCGCCCTTTAAAGGCATAATACCCTCTGGCGTTGCCATATAAGTTGGTCTTAGCGGCAATTGATTTAAAGAAATATTTGTTATTCCTCTGTTGACGCCTTGTGCTTTAAAGCGCACAACAATGCCATCCATATAAGTCTCAAAAAAAGACTTTGTTGCCAAACGAAGTGATGTCCTCTCGTTTTCCACATCGACAGTAAACTGTGTTTCAATCCCGCCCCCATTATCCAACAAATATTCTTTGATGCGTTGCATCATAGCGCGAGCACTATCATTGACTGTGCTTGGAGGTTGCCCTTCTGCCCAGTTTATACTCTCATCGGCATAAGCATTTTCTGATGCAACAATTGACCAATCATAAATCGAACTCATAGAAGATACTCTTTTTTCAAAAAGGGAAAACGAGCAAAAAATGAAGAAAAGAAAGCCGCAATTTTATTTTTAGATGCCGGTATTTTCTCCATTTTCATTTTTTCCATTTTCAGTCCTATTTTGTCATAATCAACATGCAATAACTTTGTTTTCGCATTGACATAAACAGCTTCAGGGTTCACACGCAACACGTCTTGCGCCATAACGCCCTGATAACGTTGTGGATTTCCCTTATAATTAAAGGTATAAAATGGATATCCCTTTTTCTGCCCCACAGGGATAATATTTTCTTTTGCTCTCACATCACAAAGCCCTAAAATTCCTCCGACCAATCCAAGTACTTGCTGCGCATCACGCAATGGATCTTTTGTCACAGAAGGCATTGTCGTGGATTTTCCTGAAGTCGTTCCGTAATTTCCAGCAGCCTGTGTTCCTACCTGTAACAAACTTTGCAATCGGTTCCAATCTTGATTATCTTTTTCTGACCATTTTTGGCGCTCCGCATCTAAGACATTTTGGCGGTTTATATCTTGAATCATACCCCCTTTCAAAGCATTGCTTTGCACGTTACTCTGTCCTTGATAATAGCTATTTGCCGCATTAACTTGATCATTCTGAGAGCGATCAATCATCTGGTTTGCATTCATCATATTGTTAATATCTTGATTATATTGCTGTGCTGCAGCATTTGTTGCCAAGGCGCCTAACTCATCGGCCAGCACACCAGTATGAGCCCCAGAGCCATAACGTCCTGCTCCCGACATCGATTGATTAATTGCATCGGACGTTTTATTCAGAGCATTTTGCAATGCAGTATTAAATTTACTATTGCTTCCAATCCAGCTTCCCTTAGCCATACCGGAAAGATTTGTAGCGCTGTTGGTTGGGGCATTCAACCATTGCGTTACCGTTGGATTGTTATAAAGCCCTGCTGCTTGTTGTAAACCGGTCAGCGCATTTTTTGTCATATTGCTAAGACCAGCGACTCTGTCTCCCTGATAAACGTTTCCGCCAATTCCTTTATTATAAAGTCCAAGTGCATCAGCACTGGCTTGTTTAAGAATATCAGCCGCCCAAGCAGGTGGAGCATTTGTTTGTGTTGTTGTTTGCACTTGAGGTGTGGTTTTTCTACTCATGGGTTCAGAACCTTTCTATATTGAATAAGATTACGAGAATATCCGTGATGAGCGAGCTTTTTCGCCCATCCAGTTCTTCCAAACATGTGCATTTCTTCAGCATTAATTGTTCGCGCCCATTTTTCGACTTCATCAATCAACTTGACCAATTTCAGCCCTCCCTCTCCAGCAAGATCAGAGAGAACGACGCATTTTTTTCCCGTATGGGTTATTTCAACTTTGGTAATTGCAAAAGCACTAAATTGGATTTTATTTTTTAAGACCAGCCACAATTGTGCTTGTCCGGTAGCGATTTCTTCAGCAATTTTTTCCAGACAAACATCATCCGGAAAGCGCTGAACATATTTTTTCAATGCAGCATTGAGAGCCTCTTGATAGGGAGCTATTTTTTCCCATGGCCACTGCTCTGTCAGATAAGCAGAATATAAATCTTGACTCTCTTGTATCATAATTTTAGCTCTTTTAGCTTTGTCACTCATCTCCCCTCAAATAACATCCCCCTACGCATTTCACGCATTCCATGCCCCCGCACAATAAAAGAAAAAAAGCCCCATTATCCTTTTGTCACAACAAAGAGGGAACTTTCTTCTTTATAAAAATAAACCATGGTGCAGCCTATTTTCCTTTATCGCAGAAAAGCATGAAACATAACGCACCACCTTGTTCTTCATATTATAAAGACACAGCTTATCGCATTGTGCCTTTGTTTATAAAGGTTTGGGAAGCCTATGGGGCATTTGTTCTTTAATAATAGAGGCTTGAGCCTATCGCATGGTATTACAAAAGGGCATGCCTATCGCATGCCTGCCCGCGTCAATTCCACATCAAATCCAGTGACATGAGTCCAATTCACCCCTTCAGGAATACGCAATTTAAAGCGATAAAACCGTGCCCTTGCACGACAATGAATTTGTCCAGTATTATAAGAGGGCTGTTTTTCTGGCAACCAAACAGTTTCCTCTTCAAGAGATTGTCGAAAGCGCATTCCCACAGACAAATAAAACTTTCCACTATTGACTTGAGGCATAATATTTTTCACTCGTGTTATCATGCCATTTGTCTGCCCCATTTCTTGTGATGTCACGACACAAGCCATAGGACACCCAGAAAACGAACCCAGTCTCCCCTGTTGATCAAATGCCCCCAGAATAGGCGATTCATTTTTCCAAGCTTTACTATCAAGAGAAAAGGACAAATCGTCAATATTCTTAGTCACAAAATCAAGACCTTCTAGGGTTGTTCCGGCTAAGAAAATAGGCAATATCATTTTGATATCGACGAGAGCTTTTGTCCATTTTTGCAATCCCCAATCATAAATGAGCAAGATACGTTTATGAAGATTCTCATCAGAATCAACCATCCAATAAACACGATTATACACCCCATCGATAGCAGCAGATAGAGTGTACAGATTATCCTTCCTTGATTTTGCGGTCATCGTTCGATCGACTTTTTCGAACCCAATGGGTATAATCTGTCCCTCATTTGTTATTTGATAAAACCCGCCCTCATCGGCAAAGAATGCTAAATCGCCTCTACAAACAATTGATTCAGCATTTTTTGCGCCTCGTTTATCGTGGATTTTTTGGAAACTAAAAATAATCTTAGAGCCAGGGATAAAAGAACCGGCATAGATTGCAGAACGCATAAAGATAATTGGATTTGTTGTCTCCGTTGCCCCTTGGACGAATCCGCCATCAGGAAAATCTTGATAATCACAACTTTTTTTCCCCACGGTCCAAAATTCAGCATCATTTAATCCAGACCAATGAACCCTTCTTGGATACTCGGTTAATTTCATCAAACAAACGAAATCTCCCCAGACACGAACAATCCCTGCCTGTGGTGGATTTCCTCCTAAATTTCTAAATGTTTTATCATGGTTAATATCAATCACTTGTGGTTTATCATTGGCATTCACAGCAATGATCAAATCACCAAACAAAGCAAAAGACCACGGAGCATCAACATTAGCCAGATAAGGTTTTCCTTTTTGGCTAATATCTTTCCAGTTCATTGTTGTATTATCAAGCAAGTAGATTTTTTCTCTTGTCCCGACAATAATAGAAACCCCATTTTTTGTTTTAACCGCAAGAGTGCCTAAAATTGGCTCCGGACAAGGCTCTGATAAAGGTTCAAAACTTGGCATAGGGATATAGGAGCCATCAGCCGGGAGCACATTAACAAGTTCATCGGTAAAAATTCCATTGATATCCGCCACATCGGGTCGATAATCAGCGATTGGGAAAAAAGCCATCAAGACCCCCATAAAATCTTTGAAGAGCCCAGTGCCATTCAAAACACCAAGGCTTATTGATAAAAAACCACAAAAGCCCTTAAAACTCTAAAGGCATAAAATTCAACAAAATAAACAACCTTAGGTTGTTTAACGCACCAAAAAAAACGATACCATCAATAATGGCCACCCCAACGCCATCCACCAGCCCTTCACCATCAACACCCAACGCGTGTATCCAGCCATAAGTGACAAACCAGCCACCAGTGACAAACCAACCTTCAACGCCAGCCATAAACGATTTGAAATGAACTTTTTAAAAACGCATTGGGTGAATCTTTGACGAACCTTTCCGGCGCGATGTTTCAATACGCAAAGCTTGAAGCTGTTCTTGAAAATCTCTGAAAGAAACGGCGGCATATTCAGGATCTTTAAGAATATTTTTATAAAGTTCATATTTTGCCCGTGCTTTAATAAGATCAAAAGCATAAATCAACCAAGGGTTATCATCCTCTTTCAGCTGTTCATCAGCAAAATGAACAGGAGCATACGAAAGCTGTACAGCTTCCACATGTTCTGGTGTTGGAAAGAGTCCTATTTTTTGATCAAGGTAGGTATAAAAGAATGGCGTTCCTAGCGCAGGATGCATACCATATTGTTGATGCAACACTTCCAAGGGCTTAAAGAACAACTTTGTTGGTGTTGCACTCTTTGTTACTAAAAAGACGCCCTCCAAACTCTTTTCTGCTTCAATAAAAACCCCTTCTTCTTGCCCATACCATGTTTTACCACTTTGTGTTTTAAACGTCCTTTCTCTTTTTTCATTAAAGAAAAAGGGTTCGCGTTCACACAAACGCAAAGCCGTAAAAATTGAATCTTGAATTTGCAGGGAATATTCCGCTGTTGTATCGTCAATTTCATCTTGAATAAGCGCGACCATATAAGCAAAAGTTTTAGAATGGTCTGAATGTGTAAGGTTTAGATTTTGGGGATCAGTGGATAAAGTGGTCATAAGCCTGTCCTTGTTTCTGGAAGCATTTTAAATTTTTCCCCCAACAGATCCCTCTTGTTGGGGGAAGAGAGCAAGCGTTCGCTTTAAGCGGGTGCTCCATAAGTTGGAATGACAATAGTGCCAAAATCCTGAGCCCCTTGCGTACTTCCTGGCAAGGTAAAGCAAGTTTTTTTCATCCCAATAATGGTTTTTGCCGCGACCCCGAATTCTCTTTCATAGTCGAAGAGTTCTTCCACCAATTTATAGCGTGTTGCTCCTCGATCTTTACCAAAAGCAATCACAGCACTCTGCGCACCAAGCAGAACAGCCCGCCGCACATTTGGTACAGCTTTATTTGCCATCCCAGATTCAACCCCTTCGGTAATATGTTCAGCTTCGCGTAAAACCACACCATTATACATGCCCAAAGACCCATCATAGAGCGGATTTTTGATACGACTTCCACTATAGATTGCCTTAGTAATGTCGAGCCATTGCCCTGCATCTGTATTGGTTCGCAATTGCGTCACTTGGGTTGGATGGAGATAAAGCACATAGACATTTTCACCATCAATCCGCACAGGTCTAATTTTAGGATTTGCCAATTTAGCCCGTTCGACAGCTTTATCAATGAGCTTAAGATCAAAAACATCGCCTTCTTTTAAGTCCTCATCCTTTGCTTTATCGTTAGGACGTACCACGCGTTTATTGGTTGGTGCCGTTGGCGCATTAAACCCATAATGAACTGGTTTAAGGGTAATCGTGCGTCCTTCAAAGTTAATAGCTTTTGCGGTATAACCACACACTTGAATGAAGAACATCATACTCAGACGATCTGCATACCAATCAACCAAACCATTTTTTGCCTCGGTGCGCAAATCATGGAGAATTCGTTGCTGATCAATTGTTCCCTCATTTTTGACACGCACAGCATGAACGAGTTCATTAATTGCCAAGCGATCATTGAGAAACTGTAAAGCTTCTTCATTGCCTTCCAATGTCTGCCCTTCGCTTACCCCATCGCCTAGCAACTGCACACGCAAATTAAAGCTAATGGCATCCCCACTTGCTTTCGTGGTTTCATCCTTTAACTGTACGATACTGTTTGAATCATTTCCAATCAACGGTGCAATTGGAATTGCTTTTGAGACTTCTTGGTTTAGTAATTTAGACCATGTGCGCACTGCCATTGGGTCATTAAGTCCGATATAAGTTACGGTCATTTTATCCTCTAAAAGTTTTCTTGACATAAAAAAAACCCGGCAAAGCGCCGGGCGCTCAAAACACCACATTTCATTTCAGATGGTGAATAGGTTGTTCGTGAGTTTTATCTAATTTCTGTTAGCGTCTGCCTCCTCCTTATAAGAGCTCTCCTCACCACATCCGTGCTTTGAGAAATCCCCTCGCATTCTCCTGCGCTAAAAGCCGCTCCACGTTCCCGCAAAAAACACCTGCCACATTCTTGTTTTTAAAATTCTCTTCCCCCCATTAAACGATTAAAAGCAGCTTTATTTTTAGGATCAGCAACCCAAGCGCTAAACTCTGCTTCTGACATTTTATCAAGCATCTCCAAAGAAATCGGCCCATTTGGCGTCAAGCCGTTATAAGCAGCAAGAGTACGTGCAGAATTGTGTCTTTCCTGTAAATTTTCACCCATGTTATTGGGAACATTTGTGTAGCCAATTTTTTGTGCAATAGAGTAAATCACTTCAGCGGGGTTTTGATTTTTTTGCGCACAATCGCGCAAGATCTGCTTCAACTCATCACCAATCAACGCATCAATATTTTTGGGGTCTGCCATCTCAGGATAGAGCGAAGCACAAGCTGCCAACTGTTTAGCCCGCGTTTCATAAATAAAATCAGCTGCTTGATCAAAATCATGATGCTTTTGTTTAACACTGGCAACAGACTGCTGAAAAAATGCATGCAACTGTTCTGCTTCGCGAGCAAGAGAAGGCTGTTGTTTTTCATGTAAAAGCCCTTGTTTTTGGAGTGTTTTTCCCAACCATTGCATATAGCCCATAAAGTCTTTTTGTGGATCTGGTGGAACATCTTCTCCCCCTTGAACCTCTTTTCCAGCCTTTTGCGAAGAGGACTGTTGTTGATGCACTTGCCCTTGGAAATTATCTTCAAGAGTTTTTTCTTCTCTTGCAATTTCACCATCTTCTCCCTCTTGTGTTGAGACCAGAAAATCTTGTTTTAATTGATTTTGTTCTGCCGGCGTTAAGTGTTCTTGATCCATGACATTAGCCTTTTCTTTTTTTAAACAATAAAATTAAATTTTTCAGATAAAACAGCCTGTGAGCATTTATTCCCTCAATGCTCTCCCATCATTTGAGCTCCAGCATTTCCCCAAAGCTCTCCACCCCACATAACGGCAAAACTCCCCCTCTCCACCTTGCTTTTCCCAACAATCCTGCCCTATAAAACAGGTCTTTTAAGAAAAGGGAGCCCATGCACTACGAAAATCGATAAGCAATTTATGATATATGGCATTTATCAGAAGTCGCGCATGACAAAGCGTCCTATTGTTGAGCCTTTACTGTCTGCAACATCTGCATTATCTGGTCTGCCCCCACATTATTCCCCATCTGCGCTGAGGCATTTTGCTCTTCTTGAAGAGAATTTTGCGCCTTTATCGCAATTTTATGAATGAGTGAGGCTGGTAAAGGTGAATAGCGTAAAAGATCAAGCATAATCTCAGGCGTTGCAAAATTTTGCATCAAAGGAAGCAGTTGCATGATCAGTGCAAAAGTACGCTCTTTTTCATTAAGACTTGTTGGTGCATCATCCACGACAATATCATATTCCAAACTTGTCACCATTTCGCGTGTCAGCGGCACATACTGGGCATTTTCATCACCAGCAATACGAACCAGCCGCCCATCGGACAGATAATTTTGAATAAGATAGAGAATAATTTTTCCCTGTCGTTGCCGATATCGACGCAACCCATCAAAAAAGGAAGCCAAAAGATTAAGTGACGATTGTCGCCGTTGTTGCTCAAGAATGCCAGGCTGATTGACAGCTCGCGTCCCAATAAATTCAGAAGACAACCCCGTCACCTGTTCAAGTGCGCTCTTTGCTTCATTAAACAATTGGAAAAACCCTTGCGGAAATTGTGCCACGGGTTTAGGCTGAATTCTTCCCCCAGACACAGCACCACTTTTCAACCAAGTAATACTATCAGCTCTAGCCCAACTCTCGACGGCTTGTCGATCATCATCAAAAGCATCGCGCTCTGCCATAATTCCGCCTTTTGATTGGCTATTGAGCAAATGCATCACTTGACTAAAATATTTGTTTGCCCACCGTTGAGGATCTTTTGTAGGGCGCACAATTCCATAAAATTGCCGGCTTAACTTATCAAAAGTACCGGTAATACACTCCCATCCCAATTGATTGGGTGGAACCAAGGGCTTATCAGGCGCTTCAAGCAGCTTTCTACCTAAAAATGCCCGTTTGACAATTTTTCTGTTCAACCTTGTTGCTTGAACATGAGGAAAGGTTTTGCTTAAATTTTGGAAATCCTGCTCTGAATAATCGACAAACTTTCCACTTAGAGGCTCGAGAACTTTATAAACCACCTCGCGTTCAAACCAGCGACATTCTACCAATGTCACCATTTTAGGACGTTGATAGCCGCTCCCCTCTTCTCCTTGATACCCCCTCTCGGACTGATAACTTTGTGTCATCCCATCGCTGGTTGGCTGTAAAAAGCTCTGATGTTTCACCCAATCCGCATGAAGATCACTCCAATGAACATTTGGAAACATTTGCTGCGCTACGGCAAGAGGTTTTTCATCGATATACCATAAGCGTTGAGCATCAATGAGATTAGACTTAACAGCACTTGCATCCCACACCATTTTCATAGGGTCCAGCCGCGCAATGATTGGTTTTCCTTGGGGATCTTGTTCATAATCAAGGCGTGTATCTGTCCAGCCCATACCGCAAATAATTGCATCTTGAAAGGCATCGGAATCTTCGTATTCGCCATCGGCTTCATCGCGAAACCATTCGGCTGCTCCTGTCAGAATCTGATTAGCAAAGGCTGCGCCTTCTTGTCGTGGAATAAATTGGACTTGTCTTTTATTATTGCGCTCAGCCCCGATCACAGCATTAATTAAAGGCGCAATACGGTTAAAAGTCATCACGGGTCTGTTTTGTTCGTGCAAGACAGCCAAGTCTTGCTCATTCCATTGCCGTCCATTATAAAAATCGTAATCTTCCTGGGCATTTTTTCGCCATTTTTCGACATGATCAATATCATCCTGATACCAACCCACGAGTTTTTTAAAGAGAGCTTGATTTTCAAGCGTTTCGATTTGATCAAAAGAAGAATTTGTAGACATATTCATTAAAAAGCCATCCATGAAGTTTGAGAATGGTGAAACGAGCGATAAGGTTTTTTTCGCACTCTAGCATTTGGTTGTTCATAAGCCACACACATCAGTCCAAAGGCATCGGCCCCATGGCTAGCCCAATCATGTTCAGCCCCTAGTCCGATATTGCGCTGTTCGTCGCGCTTTTCATGATACCAAGCAAGCGCTTTTCTCCCCGCACATGTCGTTTCACGATTAAACCATAGTGCAGGAAACAACCGCCGTACGGCTTCGATACGCATTTTCACAGCGCCTGTTCCTTGGTTAGGAATTATTTTGGTTTGAAAACCGGCTTGTTGAAGGGCACTGTCAAAACTCACATTATAGACACGATCTTTTGTTGCGCCATCATGAGGCAAGACCATAAGAGCCTTTTCATATCCCCTTTGAAAGACCCAGCCCACATGCTCTGAGAGAGGTTGTCCTTGGGCTTCATAATAATCGAGCACTCGGATTTCACGTCCAACAAATTGCGCCACCCACAATGCGGTAGCATCGGCCTTTGCTCCTGTTCCCCCGATATCCCAAAAGATTCTCACCTGCATCAAAGGATCCCGTGGAACAGTGGTAATCCGCCCTTCCATTTCGGCTTCCAGCAGACATTTCTGATAATAAGCCCCTTGGACAGCTTGGAGATATTCGCCTTCCCAAATATGGTTATACTGCTCTGGTCTTTGCTGCAAATCGTCCATTCGATCACGATTGAGTTTTTCAGGAAATTGCGGATTATCACGCCAATTGATTTCCACCCCTTTGATATGAGGATTATCGACATTTCGGAAACGTTTTTCCACGGCTGCATTTTCATGGCATGGGTTCCATGTGACCCATAATTCTGCATTCCAATCTTTTCCTTCTTCGCGCAAAGTTGGAATAAGTGTTTGCCAAGCAGTTTCTGTCACGGGCTCGGCTTCATCGACCCAACAAAGGAAAACGCGTCCCATTGATTTAATACTTGCGATATTGCGATCAAGCCCAGCAAACACATAGACAATCCGTCCATCTTTTGATTTAATATATTTATCGCCGATTTCATAATAGTCTTGTAAAAAAGGATAAGCTTCGATAGCGCGTTTAATTTCCTCCAAAGAACTTTCATTAAGAGAATTTTGAAATTGCCGTGCACAAAGAATAATACCGCGTTCTCCAGCCATTCCATGGCGATATCCCACCACAGCCGACATCAAAGCAAAAGAACGTGTTTTTCCAGAACCGCGTCCTCCCCAAGCGGCTCGCACATCGGCATTTCCAGTAAAAACAGGAATAAGCTTTGGAATAAGAGCCACTTGAGCCGTTTTCTGCTCAATTTTTTGAGAAATTTTCTGAACCGTTGTCATTATAAATTTTCATACTTTAGCAATAATTGCGCTGCACCCTTTTGCTTATCCCAAGTTTCATTATCCCAGAGCAATTGAACGAAAAGAGCAATTGAACGAAAAACGCCCTTCTCAAAAGCAGCGCTTTATCTTTTCTTCATCCTAATATTCAATAAATTTCACTTTTTTGCATGAGATCCCCTTGACCCCACCTATGCGCCCCAAGCCCCCAAGGCACAAAAGCCCCACCCCCTCAAACACCGCGCCTGTCATCCCCCAACCACAAGCAAGGTATCCCCCCAACCAAATCATAGCCTCAGCACATGGCTCTCAGGCATATCCAAAGCCCAACATCCTCCAATATCATGCCTCTCAAGCATCACCAATCCTCACACTTTATCCCCCAAGATACCCCCACCAAAACACATGCATCAGGCAAGCATAACACTTCTCTCAAGTTTCATGCCCCTCACCCATCAAAACACTGTTCCATATCCACCACACAAATACCCTGCACCAAATTCCCTCCAGCACACGGGCCCTTACGGCATCATTCACCAAAGCCCCTTCCCAATATCACGAGCGCCCACAAACACGATAGCCTCCGCTTCAATCCCCTCAAGATAGGCAATCACCAAAGCAGCCCCCTTGCAAGACATCACCCCACATCACCCACCTCAGCCTAACATTTTTCAATATCACAAGCCTCAGTTATCGAGGTATCAAGCTTCTCCGGTTCGCTACTTTTTGCATTCACTGGCACAATCTCAATACGCGAAACTGTTTTTGATATCTCCACACCTTCAATAACGAGAAAAGCCCAAATCTTCACCAAATGTCCAAAACAGCAAATATCATCAAGCACTCCCCAACATCTTTCAGGTATCGCGCCCCTCATGCATCGCCATAAAAGCATCTTGCCGACCCCTTCACACAAACCACCCCAGACGCCATGTACCCCCAAAAAACACCATATGCACCGAAGTCTCCTCCAGTCCACGTCCTCATGCATCCCCCACCAAAGCCCAACAACTTCACAGCTCACACGCCTAAAGCACACGCCCCTCACCGCAATTTCAATCATAAGCTTTCAGACAAACATCTAGCATCCCCGTTCAAAGACAATATCCCTTAAACATCATGTGCCAAAACCCAATATTTTCTCGTAACTTCAAGCCTCAGTTGCCGAGGGATCATGCTTCTCCGGTTCGCTATTTTTTGCATTCACTGGTACAATCTCGATACGCGAAACTGTTTTAACATCTCCCCCTGCTTCTCCAGCCCCCTGAAGAGGCAACACTTTTGCCAGCAGCGAAAAAAAAGGTACGGGATTATTCAACGCATGATACTGAAGATAAGACACCAGCCCATCTTCACCATAGTGATATCCAGCCTGCTCCGCCGCTGTCAAAAGAGCTTCATTAAATCGCTTTGTTGTTTTATTTAAAGCCCCTTTTTTCCGCCCTCTTCGACGTAAGGGAAGACAATGTTCATCTACCATCATCATGTTCCTTCCAACTAAAGAGAAACCAAAACCTCAAACACAAAAAATGACATGAAAATCAGCAACAAAATTTAACAAGCATTCAACAATTAAAAAAAATGAGACCACACCCTAAAAGACAAGAGCCCACATAAAGCCCAAATCCTCCGCATAATTTTACAGATTCACATTTTTACGCTTTTACATCATTACAGAAAAAAGCCAAACGAAACACCCACATCACCACCCCACGCAGCTCTGTAAACACGGGTCTGTCAACAAGCTGATTTCTCGTCTATCAGATTTCCCTGCTGATTATTTCATATGGCTATCCCACACTTCAAAGAATGGTGTTTCATCAAACACGCCAGATAAGCTCTGATCTACAATTCGACTTCAAAAAGCAAATTTTCCTCTGCTGAATAAAGCTTCCACCCCGCACCGGTTTTAAACTATCATTCAACCTTTTACCCAATAAATTCCCCTACTAACATCAGATTACCGCCCCCCCAAACATCCCTATTTTACAATATAACAGACTAGAAAATCTTTTAATTGTTCTTGCCAATCCCTTGAAATTACTTTATCACTCAAAGGATATTTTGATCGTCCACGCAACGATCAATAAGGGATAGTAAAGCCCTAAGCTCTAGCGTAAGAATGAACCCACTTTGTGGGTGTCCCGGGATTCCGGGAGTTTTTGCTATGTCCAGGTGTGATAAGCACTAAAAGCAAAAATGCTGACTAGAGCTCAGTACTTTACTACTCCCGGAATACCAATGCGAGGGCGCTCGCAACCGGAGGGGAGCTTGAAGTGCAAACTAAAAATTCACATTTCAACGACATTTCAATAGGTAAAAAGATCCGTCATAGAAGAATTTCAATGGGACTTTCTCAAAAGGAATTAGGAAGCTATTTAGGTGTCAGTTTCCAACAAATCCAGAAATACGAAAAAGGTTTAAATCGTGTAAGCGCGGGGTGTTTGCTCGAAATTGCTAAAAAACTAGAGGTTCCTATGAACTTTTTTTATGCGGACCTTTTAACAGCAGATATTCCCACAAAAGAACATGCCTTACACCACGATCAAGATACCACCAGCGAAAAAGAATACGCCCTTTTAAAAAACTTTAGAGAGCTCCAGCCGAAAAAACAAAAAGCAATTTTGTGGTTAATTTCTGATTAGACAAAAGCACACCCATCAACATCCCTCGCCAATATATCCAACATCCTTAAAATATAAGCTTCAGATCACGACACTTCAAAGAAGGCAATTTTATCAGACAAGACAGATAAGCCCTGCCCTAAAATATTCCCTCACACACTTTTCTCCAGTCAACGCGTTTTATACCCCTCTTCATCCCAGCTTTCCCCACTCCATTCACAAATGCGTCCCCTAGTTCTCCGACCACATTCCATGTCAAGACAAAAGCATACAACGCATAAATCCTTCACTTCACTTTTACGTATTCACGTTTTTACGCTTTTACATCTCTACAGAAAGCAGTCAAACGAAATTTTTCCCCCAGCATCTTACACTGCGTTGTCAAGAATCCAACATCTTGTAGCAGTTTCCTCCTACCAACCACTCAGACAGATCAGCACACCATACCCCTCAAAAAATGGATTCAACAAGCAAGCCTTTTCTGAATATTCTTACACCCATCCCTCTCCAACACAAAGAGCGAAAGCTCCTACAAATACCGATCAATTCCGCTTCGAAGCAAAGACCCCACCCAAAAGACAAAACTTCACACACACCAAAAAGCTTCTCCCACAGCGCCAATTTTCACATTCTGCATCCTAGCTTTCGACTTCATTTGCAGACTCGTTCCCCAGTCCTTTCCCCCCATTCCATGCCAAGACAAAAGCATACAACGCATAAATTCTTCACTTCACTTTTACGGATTCACGTTTTTACGCTCTTCTATCTTTACAAAAGGCAGCCAAACAAAATTTCCAAACTAACCCACCACTCAATAAACAAGAGTCTGTTAACAATCCCACTTTTTATCGAGCACATTGCATTTGGGCAACCACCTCTCACCACCCCTCAAAGAATACTGTTTCACCAGACACGAACAGATAACCCCTACCCTCCAATATCCAGACACTCTCACAAAAAGCACCGTATAAATTGATATGCTTGAAGGTCCCTCGACGGCATATCCTTGCCTCTAATGCCCCATCTCACCCTACCTCAAATGACAATATTTTACAGCATAAGGCATAAGAATATAATGAGATAATTTTTAAGATACAAAACAATGCTCTCATTTTCCAAATCTTTTAATTGTTCTTGCCAATCCCTTGAAATTACTTTATCACTCAAAAGGTGCCTTGATCGTCTACGCAGCGATTAATAGGGAGTTGAAGCCCGAAAACTCAAACGTTAATTTACCCCACTTTGTGGGTATCCCGGAGTTCCGGGAGTTTTTGCTATGTCCAAGTGCTTGTCAGCACTAAAAGCAAAAAGCTGATTTGAGTTCAGTGCTTTCAACCTCCCGGAATACTCATGCGAGGGCGCTCGCAACTGGAGGGGAGCTTGAAGTGCAAACTAAAAATCCAGATTTCGCACTTTTTTAAAAAGTACCCAATCTTATAGTCTTTGAAATTATTTTGATTTTTCTTGCCAATCTTCTGAAATTGCCTTATGAATTGATCTGTGTTTTTGATCGTCCACGCAACGGTCAAATAGGGATTTGAAAGCCCGAACGCTCAGTACATAAATTTATCCCGCTTTGCGGGTATCCCGGAATTCCGGGAGCTTTTGCTATGTCCAAGTGCTTGTCAGCACTAAAAGCAAAAGGCTGGCTGAGCTCAGTGCTTTCAAACTCCCGGAATACTCATGCGAGGGCGCTCGCAACCGGAGGGGAGCTTGAAGTGCAAACTAAAAATTCACATTTTAATGACATTTCAATAGGTAAAAGAATCCGTCACAGACGCATTTCAATGGGACTTTCTCAAAAGGAATTAGGAAGCCATTTAGGTGTCAGTTTTCAACAAATCCAGAAATATGAAAAAGGTTTAAATCGTGTAAGCGCGGGGTGTTTGCTCGAAATTGCTAAAAAACTAGCAGTTCCTATGAACTTTTTTTTATGCGGACCTTTTAACAGCAGATATTCCCACAAAAGAACATGCCTTACACCACGATCAAGACACATACAGCGAAAAAGAACACGCACTTTTGAAAAACTTTAGAGAGCTCAAAGCGAAAAAACAAAAAGCAATCTTGTGGTTAATTTCTGATTAGGCAAAAGCGCATCAATCGACATCCTTTGCCAATATTCCCCTCTGCCTAAAGCCTTGCCCGCCTGATATCACCACATCTCAAAAAACGGTTTACGACACCGGTTTACGACATCATAGGATAACAAACTTCAAAATAGGATAAAAACACCAAAACCTTGGAAAAACATCCCCACCCCTCTCACAGAATCTTATCAAAAGATCTCATCTGATTTAAACGCACAATTCCGATTGTATCATTATGATACCTTTTTACATTTACCTTGTCAAGTTTTTATATTTTTCTTTTGATATTTTTGTATTTTTCTTTAAGGGAGCCACATCCCTCAAAACACCTTTCCTACAAAATGCCCCTCATACAAAACACAATGTCTAAAACAACAAGAGCTAAAATAGGATTTTTCCTAAATAGGCATCCCTCTAAATGGGCTTCCCCTCTAAATAGGATTTCCCCTCTAAATAGGCTTTCATTGTATTGCTCATTCACCCACTTATTAAAAAAAACACCTCTCAATGCTTCTCACACCCACTTCACGAATGTCCCCCATACAAATATAGATGCAACTATAATTGTTAAGCTCCGCATAGAATATAAACGCCAACCACAATTTTTCTCTCTTCACATCTCTTTACACATCAGCTCTGCAATCTGTTCACAGCCATTCCCCACACACTCTTCTCCAGAAAACGCACTTCAACAACACTCTTCATCCCAACTTTCTCCTCCATTCACGAAGACACTTCCCCCAATCCTCGCACCACATTCCATGCCATGATAAAAGCTCTCACAAAGCACAAATCCTCCGCTTCATTTTACAGATTCACATTTTTACGCTTTTACATCTTTACAGAACGCAGCCAAAGGAAACTCCCAAACCACCACGCGACAATTTGATAAAAACAAAACACCTTTCCAACAATCTCAAACAACAGATTTCTGTAAAGAGTTCATATGAATTTGATTGTTTAGATCTCACTATTAGATTGGCATATAGAGCCGTAGAACAGAAAGTAATTTTCTATAAGACAGAAACGATAAAAGCGCTATATAACTGAGACAGAACATGAAGGATTGTAAACAGATAAAACGACATCTTTCTTCGTTACAACACTGAAATTGTAAACGAGACGACGAATAACTGTCATCTGAATATGCAATTTTCATATCTGCAAATTTTTATTGATTAATTCAATCCCAACACTTCCCCTGAAACACATTTCTTCATTATCTACTTTTTTTGAGACAAACCGGTAAAGGGGTTTCATCGATTATAAGTGCGGATATAATAACGCGTTACTCCAACCTCATCATAAGAAACCATAGACATGATACCTGTCTTTATTGGCGTTATTTGATAAGTCAAGATTACACCATTTTGCTGTTTGTTTGGTTGATCTGTATAGATCACGTTATATCCATTCCGTCGCAAGAGATCAATAAATACAGGAGTAAAGTTGTCTTCTGTTTTATTTTTTTTCACAATAAGTGTTGTTGTAGCGGGCGGTAAAGGTTTTTTAAGATTACGAACAAAATCGTTAGCAATTAATTTTATATCATCTTGCGTAATATTTGGACTGACATAACTTGATGAATAATTATTGATAGATGCACAACCAGCCACCAATACAAGCGGTAACGGAAATAAATATTTTGACATCTTAACTCCCCTATTAATTGCATTCTCTTCTGAGAAGCTCCTACACCAGAAATAAGAGCCTCCTTTCAAAGAATAGCCTTAACAACATACTGCTTTACTATCAAGCATTAGTTAATCACTTTCTCGCTTGTTAAAAAAACGACCACCATCTCTCATAGTACTCAAAGCTTATGTTTAAGACACAAAATATATATGTTAAAAGTACGAAAAAACACATGTAAAGCATGTAGTATACATATAGTATATGTATACTTACTTTCATGGTGTGTTGCATTACATATTATTTAAGACAAATTTATCAGTAAAGAAGTACAGACTTTGGATGACTTTCCAAGCAATAAAAATGATATTTTTATCCCCATATCATTGAAATTATAACTTGATCGAAGAATAATTATTGTTTGAATATCTAGGCTTTTACGAGCCATTTAGATCCCGACTTTCCCCCACTATCTACCAATTTTTACCAATGTTGTTTCTTTTTTGGTTTTTCATTTACGCTCATCATTAGTTGTTTTATGTGTTTTTTGAGACAATTGTGAAGCTCTACCTCAAAGCAACGAATGAAATTTCCAAAACACCACGCAACAATTTGATAAAAACAAAACACTTCACAACTTAAATTCCACAAGCAAGCTTATCTCCACCTCTTTTCATTCTTTCTCCATCTCAAGGGGAAGATGCCCCCTCACGCTATCCTTCATCCGTTCGCACCACCACCTCTTAGACACACCATCCTAACACTACCCACACTCACTTTCTTTCATCCCCCTCAAATCACACTCTCTTCTCCAACCAACGCACAGCACCCTTCATTTCCCCTCCATTCACGAAGACACTTCCCCCAATCCTTCTCACCCCTCCATATCATGACAAAAAACACGCACAATATATGACCCCATAAATCCTCCGCTTCACTTTTACAGATTCACATTTTTACGCTTCTCCACATTTACAGAACAAAGCCAAGGAAAGCTTCATCCACCCCGTACCACTCTATAAACAACGGTCTGTAAAGAATTCAAATGCTTGCCTAGCAAGTTTCCACCAATGACCACTCATTCGTTTCAGATCACCCCCTTCAAAGAGCGGTGTTTTTACCTCATGAATAAGATAATGAGCGAACCGTCTTTAGAAAAAAGAAACGGCATGGAGATATAAAATATATCAATGGTCGTCATCGACTGTCGTGTTAAGAGGTGTTAACTCTTTATTTTTCTTAATTTTTACAACGCCAATAATTCCCGTGGAAATAATTAATGCGGACATCGCTAAAAAAGAGCTTAACAATCCCACGAGAGCCAAAAGTCCAGCAATAAAGCCAGACATTGCTTCCGCAGAGTTTGCTAAAGTTGAAAAGGTTCCAAAGCTCTTACCAAAATCTTCACGACGAGAGTATAATTGAATAGCTGAGACTAAACCAATATCCACAAAGGCACCAATAAATCCTAGAACAAATGCTAACACGAGAAGGAATTTTAAATAAATTTCTGCAGCTAAGGGCATAACAAACAGAATAACCCCATAAAGAAGCCAAAATATCATGAGCTTCAACGATGTAATATTTAATATAATTTTACTATATAACAAACCACCAACAATAGTTCCAACAGCCATGAGAGAAAAAATATAACTCACAAAGCTCTCCTCTCCCCCCACAAAAAGAACAAAAGCTGGAATTAAAAATCTTAAAATTGCACCCGTAAAGAGAATAGCAAACGATGAGCCAACGAGCGTAATAAATAAATTATTATTTTCTGTAGAAATATATTTAAGATATGAAGCTGTTTCTCTATAAATTTTTATAAAATTGAATGATTTATTCTCGCTTGAATTTAAATTCATGAGATTAAATAACATGATAATAGATATAAAATAGGTAAAAAAATCAAAAATGAGTACTGCCGATTTATTTGCTAAAAAAAGCAGTATGGAACAAACCAAAGGGCCAATGACGGCTGCCGTTTCCATGATAATTTGAGCAATGCTATTGGCCTTTGTAAGATCTTTTATTGAAAACATTCTGGGAATAGCAGCTTGAAAACTTGGTTGGAAAATACTTCTTCCTATCGTTGTACATATTGCTGCAAAAATAAGAACAATGATATGTGCCGTACCTGTTATATAAGTTATAAAAACAAACAATGAAGCTAATAATCTCACAACTTCACTTAAGATCATATTTTTCTTCAAAGAAAAATTATCCGCTAACCAACCGCCTATAGGGCCAAAAAAGAGAAAAGGGATAAATCGAAAAAAATACACAAGACCTGTAAAAAAGGTGTTATCTGTTAATTCTAAGACCAGTAAAATAAAAACAACTTCATAAGCATAATCTCCAACTTTGGAAATAAAGAGAGAGCAAAAAAGAGCTAATGGACTCTTTTTTAAAAACAAATTCATATCAACCATCCGATATTAAACTTTTCTACACTTAAAGTTACACTTCCTTCGATACAATTGGTGATATGAACTTCAGAAGAGTCTTTTATTCTAATAAATCGCTTAATAAGTTAAGTGAAAATTTTTAAAGAAATACTCCTCTTGATATAAGCATTTACTCTAATATCAAGTAATATCTTTAAAAAAGAAAGAATGTAAAAATTATGAGATCACAATCTGCTATATTAGTACATTGACCTCCGCCCCACGTTTCAAAGAATGAAAATTCCCAACCAGCACTAATCTACAATCCCACGTCAAAAAGCAGCTTTCCCCACAAAATAAAGCTTACACCCACCCACGCCTCAAACGACAGCACTTCGTCAGGCTCGACAAATCAAGCCCTATCTTCTTAAGCCGCCATCCTTCACGCATCTCTTTGCAACACCCGCCTTACCCACACTCTCCTCCTATCCATGCGCACTCTCTTCATCCTCCATTCCTCCTTTTTCTCTCCCATCACACACTTAACAACTTAACAGCACTCTTCCTCTAAACTTCCATTCACGAAGACACTTCCCCCCAATTCTCGCACCACATTCCACGCCCCCAAAAGCCCAAAGTGACCAAAAACACGCACAATATATAATCCACAAATCCCCCCACTTCACTTTTACAGATTCACATTTTTACGCTTTTACATCTTTACAGAACAAAGCCAAACGAACCTTCCAAACCACCACTCCGCACCGCTCTATAAACAATAGTCTATAAACGAACCCAGCTTTTTGCCTAGTACCCTTACAGTCTTCAGACCCGCCCCTCAAACGACAGCACGTCATCAGGCTCGACAAATCAAGCCCTATCTCCAAAACCGCCATCCTTCACGCATCTCTTTGCACCACCGCCTTACCCACACTCTCCCCCTATCCATGCGCACTCTCTTCATCCTCCATTCCCCTTTTTCTCTCCCGTCACACACTTAACAACTTAACAGCACTCTTCCTCTAAACTTCCATTCACGAAGACACTTCCCCCAATTCTCGCACCACATTCCACGCCCCCAAAAGCCCAAAGTGACCCAAAACACGCACAATATATAAATCCATAAATCCCCCACTTCACTTTTACGGATATACGTTTTTACGCTTTTACATCTTTAAAGAACAAAGCCAACGAAAGGTTCACCACCCCGCACCACTCTATAAACAATAGTCTATAAACGAACCCAGCTTTTTGCCTAGTACCCTTACAGTCTTCAGACACCCCCCTCAAACGACAACACTTCATCAGGCTCAACAAATCAAGGCCTGCCCTCAAATATTCTAGCTCTTCACACCCCTTCAAAGAGCAGTGTTTTATGGCATAAATAGAATAGAAAATTTTTGATTTTTCTTGCTAATCTTCTGAAATTACTTTATCACTTAAAGTGTAATTTTGGTCGTCTACGCAACGATCAATAGGGATTAAAAACCCGAAGACTTGACACATAAATTTATCCCGCTTTGCGGGTATCCCGGAATTCCGGGAGATTTTGCTATGTCCAGGTGCTTTGGCACTAAAAGCAAAAAGCTGAGTCAAGTCAGTGTTTTTAACTCCCGGAATACCAATGCGAGGGCGCTCGCAACCGGAGGGGGGCTTGAAGTGCCAACTAAAAATCCACATTTTATCGACATTTTGATAGGCAAAAGAATCCGTCACAGACGCATTTCAATAGGACTTTCCCAAAAAGAATTAGGAAGCCATTTAGGTGTCAGTTTCCAACAAATCCAAAAATACGAAAAAGGCTTAAACCGTGTAAGTGCCAAATGTTTACTAGAAATCGCCCAAAAACTAGAAGTTCCCGTAAACTTTTTTTATGCAGACCTTGCCACAAAAGAAGATCTTTCAACAAAAGAAACCCTCTTACACCACAATCAAGAAACCTATAGCGAAAAAGAACACACTCTGTTGAGAAACTTTAGAGAGCTCGAAGCGAAAAAACAAAAAGCAATCTTGTGGCTAATCTCTGATTAAGCAACAGCACAACGATCAACATTATTCCATTCATATCCCCCTTAAGTCACATTCAAACCAACACACCACCCCCCTTCAAAGAGCAATGTTTTACGGCAGAATAGAATAGAAAATTCTTGATTTTTCTTGCCAATTTTCTGAAACTACTTTATTACTTAAAGGGTGAGTTTGGTCGTATACGCGACGATCAATAGGGAACTGAAAGCCCGAAACCTCGATACATAAGAATGAACCCACTTTTGTGGGTGTCCCGGGATTCCGGGAGATTTTGCTATGTCCAGGTGCGATGAGCACTAAAAGCAAAATGCTGATTCGAGGTCAGTGCTTTCAGGCTCCCGGAATACCAATGCGAGGGCGCTCGCAACCGGAGGGGGGCTTGAAGTGCCAACTAGAAATCCACATTTTATCGACATTTTGATAGGCAAAAGAATCCGTCATAGACGCATTTCAATAGGGCTTTCCCAAAAAGAATTAGGAAGCCATTTAGGCGTAAGTTTCCAACAAATCCAAAAATACGAAAAAGGCTTCAATCGTGTAAGCGCAAAATGTTTACTGGAAATCGCTCAAAAACTAAAAGTTCCTATGAACTTTTTTTATGCAGACATTGCCACAAAAGAAGATCTTCCCACAAAAGAAACTCTCTTACACCACAATCAAGAAACCTATAGCGAAAAAGAACACACTCTGTTGAGAAACTTTAGAGAGCTCGAAGCGAAAAAACAAAAAGCAATCTTGTGGCTAATCTCTGATTAAGCAACAGCGCAACGATCAACGTTATTCCATTCATATTCCCTTTAAGTCAAATTCAAACCAGCTTCCCCTCAAACAACAGCACTTCATCAGTCTCAAAAAATCAAGCCCTGCCCTCAAATATTGCAGCTCTTCACTCCCCTTCAAAGAGCGGTGTTTTATGGCAGATAGGATAATCAGCTGCATTTTTGTTGTCACTTATAATTTTCCAATGACTTTTGAATGCCTCAATCAATTTTTTTATAGCACTTTTACTCTTTTTAAAGCTTCTTTCTCTGCTTCTTCTTTTAACTTCATGTCATTGGTGCCTTCATACCTTTTTATTGTTTTTTCAATCTGATCATCAGTCCCTGCTTTAAAAACAATCATTGTTTCAAACGGACGAAATAATGACGATTGCGAAATATGAAAAAAGATATTCGTGCGCAAATTGTTTGGATCAAACTCGCTATACCTTTTTATTTTTAAGTCATCGATAGATATCGCTTTTTTTGACATAGCAAGACCAATAACATCGCTATTTTTCTCACCAAAATCTTTTACTTTTAAAAGGTTATTTTTAGCGTCACAAACTGTCGATATATTCATGACTTCGTTAAGAACTAGAGCATTTATATCAAATTGAGCACCTATGCCAAAAATGAATACAAGATCACGCAAAGAAAAAGCTTTTTGAAAATAACAAGCATTGTACAAACGTGAGCGAATCCCAAGACATCTGACTGCTCGTCGAATGATTTTTATAGCGAGCTCATATGATTTTTCATCTAAACGATGATCACGAATGTCTGGAATGTAGATTTCTTGTGTTTCTTGTAACGGTGCAACTTCACTGTTTACTGCACGATCAATAAGCTTTTCTAACCAATTGTAACTCTCAACATTATCCTGCTCTCGGACAGACGATCTAATCTCTTCTAAAAGATTGTCCAGCCCACACTCTTCTCTAAAAGCACGCTCTCTTCGATCACACGTCATCGTAAATGTATGGGTATTTTCTCGTTTGTCCGGTATAGATGATGCGTCAATTTTTGGATCATTCACTTTAAATGGATCAACGCTTTCTCCACTTTTAACAGATATCGAATGCTCACCTCTAATAGTATCAAAAACTCTCGCCCCTTGCTCCTCCCTAAAAGAAATGCCTTGTTCAAGAAACATCTTTAATGGATTGGAATCATCCGGTGTTAACGATATACGCTGTATTAAAGAGTCCAAAATTTCCTGTTGAAGCTTATCATCACTTATTAACGAATCTTTCCTATCCTCGTAGAAATCCTTTAAGCCTTCTGGAATACGCCGATTGTAACTCTTAACTTCCTTTGCAAACCAGCTGTTAATTAATTCCTTGTTTGTGGCTAAGTTTGTAGCTAATTTCATGAGATTATACCCCCCATTTAAATTTCAAATGACCCTTTTTATCAATAAACTCCAATACAGTTCTTATTAAAGTTCTTGAAAAAAGTTCATTATCTGTTTATTTTACTTAATATTTACCATATTATAGTTTATTGGTAAATAAGTAAAGTAAACTAAATTAAGATATAGATGATATTTTTAATATACACCTCCACTTAAACTTGTCTTTGTAACACGAATAGCGAAAATTTTAACCAAAACAGGTTAGGGAGCTTTTTTTAAGTCTTTATCTTGATTAAAAAACTGCAAAGGAGCAAACTTGATTGTGCAGATAATCATGCTTCATTATCTACGAGCCACTAACAAGAGTGCAATCAATCAAACAGTTAAAAAAAACTTTTAGCAAAATTTTAAAGCAAAAAAACGCACATCACCGAAAAAATGAGAGAGCAGTGCATTTTACGCATCCTCCACCTTTTTCTTAAACAGCAAAACTCCAATCCATCATCAAAATATCTTCGTCTAAAATCCCCCACACCCCCTCAAAGAGCAATGTTTTACGGCGGATAAACGGCATTTCTCTCTAACGTTTTTACGCACAAAGCAATAAAGCAATCCCGCTTGTGACTTCACTTATAAAATTGCAAGAAAATAGTTTTCACGACAAACAGAAGTAAAAGAATCCTACGATATTCGAAAACGCTGATTTAACATGCAAAAACACCAGCCACTCCCTTTGCTTTGCAATAAAATACCGCTGTCTCATCGTGAATTTTTCTAAATCAGCACGCTTCAAAGAGCGGTGTTTATCACATAATAGGATTATCACCGCCCTTTATACCATGAATTTTTCCAAACTTAATCTTCAGGCAAAAATTCCAACCGATCTCCTTGTTTTGTAATTTTCACCGTCGTCTCATCGTGAATTTTTCCAAATAAGATGTTTTCCGCCAATGGATCTTGAATTTCTTTTTGAATAATCCGTTTAAGGGGACGCGCACCATAAAGGGGATCATAGCCCTTATCGGCAAGAAATTTTCTCACCTCTGGCTCGATTTGCAAAGTTATTTTGCGTTCATTGAGCAAATTTTGCAAATGTTCTATCTGAATATCGACGATCGCTTCCATATCGTGACGTTGCAGCCTTTGAAAGAGAATAATCTCATCAATACGGTTTAAAAATTCAGGACGGAAAGCCGCTTTAACGACATTCATAATATCATTTTTTGCCTGATCGGTTGTTTGCCCTTCAGGCAAAGCAGTTAAAAACTCAGCACCAAGATTAGAAGTCATAATCAGCAAGGTATTGCGAAAGTCAACGGTACGTCCTTGACTATCCGTCAAGCGTCCCTCATCCAACACTTGCAACAAGAGATTAAAAATATCAGGGTGTGCTTTTTCAATTTCGTCAAACAGAATGACCTGGTAAGGTCTTCTACGTACAGCTTCAGTCAGCACCCCACCCTCTTCATATCCAACATATCCAGGAGGTGCCCCAATCAGCCGCGCCCCAGCATGCTTTTCCATATATTCCGACATATCGATACGCAACATGGCATTGGAATCTTGGAAAAGAAAAGCGGCAAGAGCTTTGGTTAATTCGGTTTTCCCCACACCAGTAGGACCCAAAAACATGAAAGAGCCAAGCGGACGATTGGGATCTTGCAACCCTGCACGCGCACGACGTACAGCACGAGAAACAGCTTGCACAGCCTCTCCCTGACCAATCACACGTTTGCTAATTTCATCTTCCATCCGCAACAGCGCCTCCCGTTCTGCCTCCAGCATTCGATCAACAGGAATACCGGTCCAGCGTGAAACAATCCGCGCCACATGTTCAGCAGTAACCGTCTCTTCAACGAGATGATTTTGTTGGTCATCATTTTCCGCAATACTCAATTGTTTTTCGAGTTCAGGGATAACGCTATAAGCGAGCTCTCCAGCGCGTTGGAATTGTCCATCACGTTGTGCAATAGCCAAAGCATTACGAGCTTCTTCGAGTTGTTTTTTCAAATCAGCAGCATGCCCTAATTTTTGTTTCTCAGCCTGCCAAGCACTTGTCATCTCAGCGGACTGTTGTTCCAATGTTTTGAGTTCCTCCTGCACATTTTCCAACCGTTCTTTTGCTGTTGGCTCGACATCTGTTTTCAAAGCTTCCCGTTCGATCTTCAACTGTAAAATACGCCGATCAACAGCATCGAGTTCTTCCGGCTTTGAATCGACCTGCATCCGCAAACGCGCCGCCGCTTCATCGATAAGGTCAATAGCTTTATCCGGCAAGAAGCGATCCGTAATATAGCGGTTAGACAAACGCGCCGCCGCAATCAAAGCACTATCAGCCAAGCGCACTTTGTGATGTTGTTCATATTTTTCCTTAATACCGCGCAAAATAGAAATAGTATCTTCCAAAGAGGGTTCAGGTACAAAGACAGGTTGGAAGCGGCGTGCAAGAGCAGCATCTTTTTCGACATATTTTCGATATTCATCGAGCGTAGTAGCGCCCACACAATGGAGTTCTCCGCGTGCAAGAGCAGGTTTTAACAAGTTAGAAGCATCCATAGGACCATCAGATTTTCCAGCGCCAACAAGATTATGCAATTCATCGATAAACAAAATGATCTGACCATTTTCAGCTTGCACCTCTGCCAGCACCGCTTTAAGGCGCTCTTCGAATTCCCCACGATATTTTGCACCAGCGATAAGCGCTCCCATATCCAACGCATGAAGCTGTTTATCCCGCAAAGTTTCAGGTACATCGCCATTAACAATGCGCAATGCCAACCCTTCCACAATAGCTGTTTTCCCCACCCCAGGCTCACCAATCAACACGGGATTATTTTTGGTCCGCCGTGAAAGCACCTGAATAGTGCGGCGGATTTCCTCTTCCCGCCCAATCACAGGGTCGAGTTTTCCTTCACGTGCATCTTTTGTGAGATCACGGGCATATTTTTGCAAGGCATCATATTGTCCTTCAGCATGGGGGCTTGTTGCTGTTTTTCCTTTCCGCAGCGCATTAATTGCCCGATTAAGCGCTTGCGGGGTCAATCCTCCACTTGTTAAAATATCGGCTGTTTTTGCGGTCTTTTCCATGATCAGCGCTTGCAACATGCGCTCCACGGTCACAAACTGATCACCGGCTTTTTTCGCAATATCCTCAGCCAGCGCGAAAACTTTTGCCAATGGCTGCGAAAGATAGAGCTGTCCATTTCCCCCTTGCACTTTAGGCAAAGCATCAAGTGCTTCTTTTAGCGCCTTTTGAATAAGAGTAAGATCACCACCAGCGTTTTGGATAAGCGATGCAGCCAATCCTTGAGAATCGTCTAACAACACTTTCAGGAAATGCTCCGGCATAAACTGCTGATGATCAGAAGCAAGAGCGCTATTTTGTGCTGATTGTAAAAAACCCTGCACGCGTTCGCTATATTTTTCCAAGTTCATTTTTTTTCCTTAAATCTCAAGCCATCACCACACTTTAACCTCTCCAATATTCCACAAAAGAAACATCCAGAAAGGATTATCCAGCCTCTAAAAAACACCGCGAAAAAAGCAGCAAGAAGAAGAACCATAGTGCTAAAAAGAATATGGGTTTCTACAAGCCTCATAGCAAGAGGGAGAAAAAAAATACGCTATCATTTTAAATAAAAACCGCAACTTTTCTTATACCCCCATCATCACTCCCCCTTTTAAACCATCACCCCTAAATTCCACCATTAAACTTAAATTTGAACAGCAGAAAAGGAGCATGCAAAAACACTTTAAACAAAGTAGTCTTTACAGCATATAGTTTAGAGTAAACATTAAAGTATTTTCTCTAATTTTACTTAACAAAACATTGAATATGTGCTTTAATACTTATAAAGTTACACTATTTTTATTAAGATAGAGGATTTGAGTATGTACCATACTGTAAAAAAGGTTATTTTAATACTTTTATTCCTTCTAATAAGTAAACCAAGCTATGCCGTTTTTGCCGGCAAAGTTATTACAATAGAGCATGAATGGCCTGAAAATGCATTATTTGATCTATTTGTGTTCACCCAGCAAGTAAATTACGATGGTGGGCCTAACTCCATCTATTTCTGGGGAAATAAATTTGAATTCCAAAACGGAAAAAGTGGACAAATTGGTTTTTTCAACAGGAGCAGCCGTACCATTCATTTTTCTATCTGGAATGCAACGGGATGGAAGGGTGATAAATGTAAGCATTTTACTCAGGAAGGTTCAGGAGTACGATGTGAAATTAACTTTCCATGGGAGATGGGACGCAGATATCGATTATATGTTGAAAAAAATGAGAATCTAGTTACAGCGAAAGTAGTCGATTTTACAACGGGTAAAAAAGTGAATATTGGGACCATAGAAGTACCAAATACATTTGGCAAACTCCGTAAATCTTCAAGTTTTGTTGAAGACCATTCTCGTTGGAAGAGACATCTTTCCTCCTGTTATGATTTAAGTCCGCAAAGTTCGATTTTTTTTGATCCTAATGGCTTAAAACAAAACAAGCTACACGAAGGGACTCTGAAAGTTTCTAATCAAGGAAAGTGTCGAGATTCTGACCTCATCCAAACATCATGTACGTTCACTTTTTGTATGACAAGTATAAGCAACTTTGGAGGTTTAGCCTCGCCTACAGCTAAACCAGAAATCCCCATTTCCAATGGGAAAGATCTGTCTGCAGAAACAATTTCTAACGTTTTGAAACAAAAAGAGCTTGTCGTTATTCGTTCAAAAGATCGTTCTTGGGCACCCAATATCTTTTTTCCATCTCCTGCTTCATTTAAGTGGAAATCAATCTTTATAGATCATCTAGCGGCTTTCAGTTCTACGCTTCACACCACTCACGGCACACAAAAGATAACCACGGGTCAAAAGATTATGTATATGTCTGATGGAAAAACTTGGAAAATTATGAAAAGAAACTAACTTTTTTCTTCTTGATAAGCCCCTCACTCCCCTTTAAAAATAAATGGGGGTGAGGAAGTTTTTTTCATTTCCCCACCACAGCTCCCTTTCCCAGTTATTTTTTCGAGCACTGCTCTCATCCCTTTAGCTCACCTCATCATCATACTTTCCAGCGCATTTTCTCCATTCTCATCCCCTTTCAAAACCACAACACCCTTTAATAAAAGCCTCACCTCCCTCTTCTATCACCCTCACACCATCCCTTCACGCATCCCTCTGCACTACCCCGCCTCTTATCCACACCCTCCCCCTTGTCCATAGGCACTCTCCCATTCCACGCACTCCTTTTTCTCTCCCATCAAACATTCACGACTTACAGCACTCTTCATTCCAGCTTCCCTCCTCGATTCACAAGCTCTCGTTCTCCCCCCATTTATCTCACCCCATCCATGCAAAAACCCAACGTGCCCCCAAAACACGCACAATGCATAAATCCATAAATCCTCCTCTTCACTTTTACAGATTCACATTTTTACGCTTTTACACATTCACAGAAAACAGCCAACGAAAGATTCACCACCCCACACCGCTCGATAAACACTGGTCCGTAAACAATCCAGCTTCTTATCTAGGGAAGGACTACTGATCAATTATCACCATCCCTCAAAAGACGCGCTTTATCAGACAAGACAAATAAGCCCTTCCTCCAAATATTCTCCACATACTCTTCTCCAGAAAATGCATTTAACACCCCTTTTCATCCCAGCTTTCCCCTCTCCACTCACAAATGCGTCCCCTAGTTTTCTCACCACATTCCACGCCAAATAAAAGCATACACACAGTACAAATCCTCCGCATCATTTTACGGATATACGTTTTAACGCTTTTACGTTATTACAGAAGTCAGCCAAATAAAATTTCCACATCACCACCCCGCACCGCTCTGTAAACACTGTTCTGAAAACGAACCCAGCTTTTTGCCTAGTCCCCTTACAGTCTTCAGACTACCCTCCTCAAACGACAGCACTTCATCAGGCTCAACAAATCAAAGCCCTATCATGAATATTCAAGCTCTTCACTCCTCCTTCAAATAGCGCCGTTTTACGGTATAACAGAATAGAAAATTTTTCATTTTTCTTGCCAACCTTCTGAAACTGCCTTATGAATAAATATCGTAAGTTTGATCGTCTACGCAGCGATCAACAGGGAACTAAAAGCCCTAAACCCTAACGTACAATTGAGCCCACTTTTGCGAATATCCTTAGAATTCCGGGAGTTTTTGCTATGTCCAAGTGCTTTAAGCACTAAAAGCAAAAAGCTGACTAGGGTTCAGTACTTGTTACTCCCGGAATACCAATGCGAGGGCGCTCGCAACCGGAGGGGGGCTTGAAGTGCCAACTAAAAATCCACATTTTATCGACATTTCTGATTAAGCAAAAGACGCGATTTATAATCCATATTTCGCACTTTTTTAAAAAGTACCCAATTTTATAGTCTTTGAAATTATTTTCATTTCTCTTGCCAATCTCCTGAAATTACTTTATCACTTAAAGTGTGTTTTTGATCGTCCACGCAACGATCAAATAGGGAGTTGAAAACCCGAACGCTCAGTACATAAATTTATCCCGCTTTGCGGGTATCCCGGAATTCCGGGAGCTTTTGCTATGTCCAAGTGCGGTAAGCACTAAAAGCAAAAGGCTGACTGAGCTCAGTATTTTCAACCTCCCGGAATACCAATGCGAGGGCGCTCGCAACCGGAGGGGGGCTTGAAGTGCCAACTAAAAATCCACATTTTATCGACATTCTGATAGGCAAAAGAATCCGTCACAGACGCATTTCAATAGGGTTTTCCCAAAAAGAATTAGGAAGCCATTTAGGTGTCAGTTTCCAACAAATCCAAAAATACGAAAAAGGCTTAAATCGTGTAAGCGTAGGGTATTTACTCAAAATCGCTCAAAAACTAGAAGTTCCCGTAAACTTTTTTTATGCAGATATTGCTACAAAAGAAGATCTTCCCACAAAAGAAAATACCTCACACCACAATCAAGAAACATATAGCGAAAAAGAACACACCCTTTTAAAAAATTTTAGAGACCTCCAGCCGAAAAAACAAAAAGCAATCTTATGGTTAATTTCTGATTAGGAAAAAGAGCAACAATTAACATACCCCCGCCTAAAGTTTCCCATACCTGATATCACCATACCTCCAAGAGTGATGTTTTATGGCATATAAGATAATTCACACTATAGCTCCTCGTTTTCTGTTTCCATTATTGCTTCAAGTCAAGCTGATTAAGGATTGGCAGCTGAGTTTTTTAAGTTTGGCTATTCGTAGCAAAGCGGAGTTAAACAAAAATGACATTGTTACTCAAAACCATGCCCCCTATTGCGTTTACGAGACGGTAGAACAGCGTCAAGAAGGCAAAGCCCCGAAAAAAAATATGAGCGGTTAAGTAAAAATCAAAGATTAAACCTATAACGTCAAAAAAGCTGCTCTATGTTGGATTATCTCCACGTCCTCTAAATCTCAGAAAAATGATTTAAAACATTTGTTTTATTGATGAGCCAATCATTGAGATCGAACAATTAACAAAGAACGGTTCAGCAATATCCTGATAGCCAATAAACAGAATAATCCACTCAATCCAGAAAGAAGGAACAATTTTCCAGCCGAAGTGTGACCTAAAACAAACGCTCCAACAAACGGCGCCACCAACATAGCTAAATTTTGTATAGACTGCACCCATCCGGAAGCCAATCCAATCTGTTCATTGAAATTGCTTACCAGATAAACATTAGAAGATATGGAAAAGTAAGCGCTAACCATTCCAATAAGGAAAAAACAGAGCAACAAAGTCTCAATACGGAGTAAATCAAAGTAAAAAAAGCACACTGAGATCATGACAAAACCAATCATTGTTGACATTGCCGGCATTAACAACTCTGATATTTTGCCTGTAAGGGGTTTATGCTTTGATTGTTTCACACTCCAAAATCCATAGAGAAAATTACCGATTGCCGAAGCCGATACCAGCATCCCAAGAGCCTGTTTATTCATTTTCATTGCACTAAGAATAACCGGCAACTGATTATTCACCATAAAGATCATGGCAAAATACACAAACATCACCGCCACATAGGCATACCAAGTTGTCCCATAAAGCCTCTGCTTTGATTTTATGGTATTCGCTGTTTTTATCATGAGCGACGAGACAGGTTGTGCACCAAGACAACAAAACACCATAAAGCCTAGCAATGTCAAAAATCCAGAAAACAATAAAGTATAGGTATCTGATAAAAGTACAGACAGAGCACTCCCCAAAGCAGGTCCTATCATCTTTGCCGCGCTATTGATCATGTTAAGCACAGAATAGTAACGAGTCCGTCCGTTTTCAGGCACCGAATTTGCACTGAGAACGGAAATTGCAGGCATGGCTAGACTGTTGAATGTCGCTCGAATAACTGCCAGTATAATAAATCCTTGCAGACTCGTCGCCATCAATAAACCGACAGTACAGAGTGCCCGTAACAGCAGTGACGCCCGCAACCAATGGATCATAGAACGGTGACTTACCAACATTCCAATTGGCTTAGACAGAACGATACCAGGTAATAATGTTGCCGCTCCAATAAAAGCGACATCATATTGATCAGCTTTCCACGTGAACACAGATACGGTCAAAATCACGATATAATCAATCCAACCGCCAAATGACACCACGCCATTACCCAGCAAAAGCACCAACAAGCGATTTTTTACTGCCCCGTCTCTTTGCACCAAAACACGCACCCCTTCTTTTTCGTTAGCAATACTGATTAGATGACCAATTTTTCCTCACACCCTAAAGGCACCAACAACTTTCACGCAACAAAGCACCAACAAGCAACTTTTTATTGCCCCGTCTCTTTGCACCAAAACACGCGCCCCTCTTTTTCCTTAGCAATACTGCTTATTTGTTAGCAATACTGCTTAGATGATCAATTCTTCCTCACGCCCTAAAGGCACCAACAGCTTTCACGCAACAAAGCACCAACAAGCGATTTTTTACTGCCCCGTCTCTTTGCACAAAAACACGCGCCCCTCTTTTTTGTTAGCAATACTGATTAGATGACCAATTTTTCCTCACACCCTAAAGGCACCAACAACTTTCACGCAACAAAGCAATTTATAATTATCCATGGTAAACAAAACCTCTGGAGATAAGTCTTAGATATGTATTAAAACTTCCATCGTTGATTGAACTTAATCTGCGTCTTTGCGAATGACGATAATAAGCAAGCCGTTAATCCAGCTCTTAAATACATTTACGATAATCCCGCGCGCCTCCCCTTCAGTTTCCACACAAAAAAACGCTTTAGCGTTCTTTTCTCAAGAGAACTCTTTATTCTTCTTCATCACTTACTTGTGGTGGGGGTGGTAAAATATAAGAGCCTGAAAGCCAACGATTAAGATCAATAGCTCGGCACCGTGTGGAACAAAAAGGATAAGAAGATTTTTGTGACATCTGACCACAAATAGGACAAGGATGCGGAGGACGGGTCTCTTTTTGCAAATTTAGCTCTTTTTGTTCTTGGCACACCTTTGTCATTGGCTTCTTCATTAACTTTTCTTCTGTTGCTTTTTTTTCATTTTTGCTTTTCTCTTTTTGTTGCTTTTCACCTTGCATTGATCTTACCTTAGAGTTTTTCTAATGCGTTTGTTCAGCCCAGTGAGTGAAAAGTGGATAGTGATAAGCGGTCAAGAGATCGGCTGTTTCAGCCAAAGGCAATCCCACAACATTAGAATAAGAACCCGTGATATGGACAACAAAAGCCCCTGCTTTTCCTTGGATAGCGTAGCCACCTGCTTTCCCTTGCCATTCTCCTGAAGCAAGGTAAGCCTTCATCATGGCAGAGGTTAAGCGTCTAAAGCGAACACGACTTTCAACCAATTTTACGGTTATTTTTCCACGTTCATTGAGCGCACAAATGGCACCATAGACCTTATGCGAACGCCCAGAAAGGTATCGTAAACATTCATAAGCCTCATCCTCGCTTTCTGGTTTGGGAAAAATGGTCCGCCCAACAGCCACCACCGTATCAGCCGCCAAGATAATCATTTTCTGTCCAGGTAATTTTTCTTGACCATTCTGCAACTCGTCTTGACCATTCTGACTGTACCAGCGCAAAATTTTTTGGGCTTTCAGTGCTTTTTCTTTTGCCAAACGTTTAGCAAGGTTTGCAGGATGTTCTTTTAATTTTGGCGTTTCATCAATATCGCTTGCATAAACCTGCTGGGGATCAATCCCTATTTGTGCCAAGAGCGCTAAACGCCTTGGCGAAGCGGAGGCAAGCACCAAATGAATTTCTTCTGTAAGAGTATCTGCCAAACGTTTTTCCCCCCACTCTCTTATATTTCTCATTTCCACCCCTTCACAATTGACTTCCCTCTCGCCCCCTTTAGCGCCCCCTTTTAAGCGCCCCTTTAGCCTCCCTTTTAAGCGCTATTGATCTCCTTATCCTTTTTCCGCATCGATTTTACAGTTTTTCAAGGCTCTTCAAACACTCCCCTTTTTTCACTCATGAAAAGCAAACTAAAAAACTGTTAAAAAATAATAGAAATAATATGATAGCTTTTAGAAAAAAGTGCAAGCCACCCACGAGGCTACTTATAGCGATATGTAATACGCCCTTTTGTCAAATCATAAGGTGTCATTTCCACCATGATTTTATCACCGGCCAACACCCGTATACGATTTTTCCGCATTCTACCAGCGGTATGGGCAATAATTTCATGATCATTTTCCAGTTTCACACGAAACATCGCGTTAGGTAAGAGTTCAGTAACGATACCAGAAAATTCTAAAACTTCTTCTTTTGACATAAACAAACATTTCCTTTACAGTGCACATATTTTGTTAAGCTGCGCGTTATTTCCAGCGTTCATACCCTATTTTCTTAAGTTTGTGAATAAAAATTCCACAAAAAGGGAAAGGTTTTTCAAGTTTACTCTCTCATGTTCTCAAAAAACGTCATCCCACACCTTAAGAATCAAAACTTTTTTTTCACCAATTTTACCCGCTAATTTCCTTCAATTTTTATGATGATTTTGGTTTCAGTGTGACAAGAAATTACGCTAATTTTTTCCCCTAAAGCATTTTCCCAACACCTCTGACTAATCCCTCCACAACTTACGAACAATCATCCTCTCTCCAACTTTTCCTCACCTTCCACACCTTAAACATGCGCCCTTCAGATAAACACCACTCCCCCCACGCCAGAAGCCCTTCCTTTTCTCAAAAACCTTCTCCATTCTTCACTCACCATTCACAACATGCTTCACTGCCCCACACTTCATACTCTACGCATTTCCCATACAGCCTTCCCCATTTTCTCTCTCTCTTCACACGCTTCCTCTAAGCCACTCCTTCCATTTATGTTGTTCTTCCTACCTTCGAAAACACGATCCCTATACATTGCGTATCATTAACCACAACGCCTCTAACGACATAAAGCCTTTTCCTTTTTTACACATTTCCGTTTTTACGCTTTTACGTATTTACAGAAAGCAGAAAATCTGCAAAAAATGCATTACACAATAACGTTTTCAACAACTGTCATTAAAATCTCGCCTCCCTTTTCATCTAAATCCCCCTATTTTCACTTAAATCATAGATATAAACCGCCCTATTATTTGTATTAACCAGCATAAAATTTTTCGAAAAATTCTAACGATCAAAAGGGGTCATAAGAAGCATTTTACGACTTTTAAAAGAATTTTTATTTACACCCAGTGCTTTTTTGTAACGTAGAAGAGCACATTTAATTAATTGACTATAAGAAAGTTTGAAATGAGAGAAGCTCTTCGTTTTTCTCATTCAACATCCACAACGATAACTCCTTCTTATAAATCAATTTTTTTCGTAATACAAAACGCACCAAAAGGAATAGACTTGTGTTGCATATTCACGCGCTTGTTTTAAAGAAAGATCTCTCAACGCTCATCACACCCATTTTGCAAAACGCCGCCCGTAAAGAAATGGTAAGCCCCCATGAAGTATATAAAATCCTTTCAGCCCTCCCCTATCTTTACGCTTATGGAAAAACACGTTTACGCTTATAGAAGAACAAGCCGGCATCATCACAAAAACTCTGCCAGCTCCCAATGTTGCAGACAGCCTTCGGTTCAAGAGACACTTCATTAAAGGCATGCCTTTCTTGTACAGTTTTGACCCACATGGCTCACTCACTTATGATGTATAAGCCAAGTAATTTTAATTGATTTAATATGAGAGAACTGGTGATGAGAAATTTTATTATATTCAGCAACGCGCTTCACGTTAAAAGGGTTATTTGTCATTATAAATCAATATATTAATAAAGAAGAGAGTCATCATCAAGACGCTTACCTTTTTCTAAAAAAGGCTTCACACTGAAAGAAAACATCTAAAACTTAGATAAAAAAAAAGGTTTGCCTCTAATAAACAAACCTCTACAGAAAATTATTCACATAACTTTCAAAATTTTAAATTAATCCCTCTAGAAGCAATAAAAACGCTTTAGAAGCACCAAAATGAATACAAAGATCAATTTAACACAATGTTAAGAAAAATCAAGAACAAAAAATTTTTATCGTTAATGCACCTTTAAAAAACGAGGCTTCTTAACCTACGCGTCTCAAAAGTCTGGGGCTTCTTCTACAAACGCCTCTAAGCCAATCAATCCCTTCATCTCTCTCAAAAGACAGCATAAAAGGTTCACAGTACAAGTCTTCGCTAAAAAAATATCAATCGCCAGCGCTCATAAAAGCCAGCGTTGGTATAAAAGATCAGATTATCGAACAATCTTGCTAAAATGTCTTCCCAATAAATAAAAAAGAAGCGGATTCTTAAATATTTCCGCCTCTTTAACAATAAAAATTATGATGAGGGATTATTAAAAAATTTCAAGACTGTGAAGGGAACCAATTTGATAACAATTCATACCTTACAGGATCATCGGCACATTGCCCACCACCACATTCCAGTATGGTAGAAATCAAATTTGCCGCAATCAAAAACACAAATAAGAAACTTGCCGCTTTACTCAAGACTGGAAAAGGAGAAAATTCTTTGAACTTGTGTGCCAATTCGCCTAAAATCATGACAAATGAGACAGCAAAGATACAAAGGACAGAAATAATGAAAGCCCAAGTATAAAAATGCAATCCAAAGAACGTTGAACCATATCCTAAATCATCGGGTGTGATATGCAAAAACACTTGCCGTGCTGCCACAGCACTGGTTACCATACAACCAAGAATAACCATACCATAATGGGTATTTTTCACCTTATGGTGAATATTGAGTAAGAACCCACAACCTGCCAGCATCAATCCAACGCGCTGCAGCAAACAAAGGGGACAAGGTAACTCAAACTTTACCAATTGATAATAAAAAGCCACCACCAAGACAATAGATAACCCAAAGAGTCCTAGCGTATTCATAAAGATGACGAAGTGAGGATTTTTTTGTTCAACATGTTCCATGGCTATTCTCTCAAAAAGATAAATTTAAAGTAGAAGTTGCGTGATGATTGAAAGTGAGAAGAATGACAACGAATAAAATTGCCCACAAAGCATAACTTATATTTTTTTTGCCACACATAGTCGTTACTGCAGTACCTAAAGCGATTAAAAATGGAAGAAACATAGCTTTTAAATCTCCTTTACATCCGTTGTTTAACTCTTATTTATTTCAGCGTTCACCATATTACAAAATTGGGCAAAAAAGAGACCATGGATTTATTATTCACAATTCGTCACTCGCGATTGATATTGCCATTATATTTAAGTGAAAAAACGATATAATCGCTCAGAAGCACATCTCAACAAAAGCGTTAAAAGCACAAAAGCGTTGATTATTCGCTTCCCCTTATATCTGCCATTGTTAAAGATATATCGACAATTATAAAGATTATATCCCCTATAAAGATTATATCCCCCACTCACAAAAGAATCACTTGAACAACAAAATAAATAGGCTTTGAAATCGAGAGATATACATCTCTTTTTTTCTCAAAAGAATATCCTCATTTTGCAACACATTTTTGACATAAAAATCTCTTTTTCTCATAAGCAATGTTTCAAATTGCAACAGATTTTATATCATATGGTGATCTTGTTTATTTTAGCAAATAAAAAATAAGACATTTTTAAAAAAAAACTTATAATCAATGGCTTTTCCCCAATACACTTTTCCCTCTTATCTTAAATAAAAGACAATACCGCAAGCTCAACAGCCTCATGGGTCCCACGCCACCCCGTGACATTACCCTCCCCGCTCACAAGAAGTGCTTCATGCCTTCAATACTTTAGTTTTTCATCTCTCGAGATCCCCTTTAAATTTTTAGCTTTCCGCCTTATTTGAAAAATAACTGTTTCTCTGTCATCAATTGGCTTTGCAAAAAGAATATAAAACTTTAAAAAATAATGATAAAGAATCGCATTGAACCTTTGAAAAGGATAGAGAATGATGAAAAAATCATGTGATGTGGCGATTTTAATGGGGAGCCAATCGGATTGGCAAACGATGTGCCATAGTGCAGATATTTTGACGAATCTTGGTATTTCTCATAGTTCGCATATTGTCTCAGCACACCGAACTCCTGAACGCCTTTATCAATTTGCCAAAGAAGCAAAAGAAGCAGGGTTTAAAGTTTTAATTGCCGGTGCGGGGGGTGCAGCGCATCTTCCAGGTATGTTAGCAGCCCTTACTCCTCTTCCTGTTTTTGGCGTTCCAGTGCATTCTCACTCTCTTTCTGGTCAAGATTCTTTGCTTTCAATCGTGCAAATGCCAGCAGGGATACCCGTCGGCACATTAGCAATTGGCAAAGCAGGCGCAATTAATGCAGCACTTTTAGCCGCAGCCGTTATGGCCGTTTATGACCATGATCTCGCCCAACGATTAGAAGATTGGCGTCAACAACAAACAGCCAATGTCGCCCAAACGCCTGTAACGGAGGTTTAAAATGGCACCGTTTTCCACCCCCCCCTCCAACGCCACCCCCTCCAACGCCACCCCCTCCAACACCACCTCGTCCAACACCACTCTCTTCACCATGTTACCTCCAGGCAGCGTCATTGGTTTAATCGGGGGAGGACAATTAGCACGGATGCTCGCCATAGCGGCTGCAGAATTAGGATTTCGAACCGTTATTTTTTGCCCTGAAGCCGATTGCCCAGCCGCTCAAACAGCAAACAACCATATTGTTTCCTCCTATGACGATATATCAGCTTTAGATCATTTTATTTCTCAGTGTGATGTTGTCAGCTATGAATTTGAAAATCTTTCGCTTCAAACGGTTCAATATGTAGAAAAGAGTAAGCCTGTTTATCCTTCTTCCAAAGCATTAAAGATCACGCAAGATCGACTTTTTGAGAAGCAATTTTTGCGTGATCAAGGGATTGGCACCGCGTTATGGCACGCTGTTGACAATTCTTCTTCTCTTCTTTCCGCTCTTGATACCTTAGGCGGACGTGGTCTTTTAAAGACGCGTCGTTTTGGTTATGACGGAAAAAACCAGATCAAGCTTGATCACCCAGATGAACAAACCCTTGACGAAGCCTTAAGGACTTTTCAGGAACAGCCTTGTATTTTGGAAGAAATAGTTCCTTTTTTATCGGAAATTTCGGTTCTTTCGGCACGTACAAAACAAGGAGAACATATTTTTTATGACTGCCCTGAAAATCAACACAAAAATGGTATTCTTCATAAATCCTTTGTTCCATCACATATTCCACCTGAGGTGCAAAAAGCAGCTCAAGAAATCAGCTTAACAGTTATGGATGCCCTCAATTATGTTGGTGTTCTTTGCATTGAATTTTTTGTCTTAACGAATGGTCATCTTTTAGTGAATGAATTAGCACCGCGTGTCCATAATTCTGGTCATTGGACACAAAAGGCATGCATAACTTCACAATTTGAACAGCATATCCGTGCTATTTGCGGACTTCCCTTAGGCAGTCCCTATCGCCATAGCGATTGCCAAATGACCAATCTTCTTGGTAACAATTTTAGCACGTTAAAATATTTTCTGAAGCAAGAGCGCACCTCGATCCATTTATATGGCAAAAGCACTGTTCACCCCAACCGCAAAATGGGGCATATCATCCAATTACTGGGACCAGCCAACAAATCTTAAGCCCACATATATACAAATACTTTTTCACACTTTTCCCCTAAATGAACTGAAAAAACAACCTCTCCCCCCACACCGATATCCATCGGCTTCAAAAGCGCCCCTAACCTTTTAATTCTCCCCTGAAAGGGCGTGAAGCCCTCCTACAAGCTCCTTCTCTCTTAAAAACATCACCTCTTCCCCCTCCAAACCGCTTCATCCTACACGAACATCTCATCCGCCCTCAAAAACAAAGCTTCACTCCACACCAATATCCAAGCAGCACAACAAGCGCTCCCAACCCTTCAACTCCACCCCCTAGCTCTTCTCCCCTTCCTTTTCTCAAAAATATCCCCCGGCTAAAAATAATCCACCAGCCCCCAACTTCACTACCCCTCCACCTCCCACAGCATAAATATTCCCCTATAACATACGCAGCCCCTTCATTTTTCTTTTAATGCCAATCTTTAGGCCTTTTAATTGCAACCTTTAGAGGATAAACTTACCTCTTGCGGCCTATAGAGAGCATTCTAACAATGCGTTCTCATTGCCTCTAGTCTCCCTTCTTGTGTTCATTCTTTCACAAAATTGCCAAGCGCTCCGCACCACCCCTTGAGTTTCATGTCAAAGATATCATTACAGTACTAAGCTTATCCATCATAGCAATATCCTCTCTCCCCTCATAAGGCGATATTACCTGTGTCGTATTTTCTAGGGCTTGAAGCGTCTCTCCTTATTTCATTTCGCAATAAAGCTTAAAATAGCAGATAAACATACAACTACACACCGAAAGAAAACCGTAAATTTAGCTTACACGCTAAAACACCAGCCGCTTAAAATATCACTCACTTTAACATTTGTAATATTTGTGACCTCCGTTATGTCTATCGCCTTCGTTCTTTCCCCTATAAAGTTACATTATTCAAATTTGCGCGCCTAACCGCGCTCAAGGACGAAGATTCCTGTGCCGATCTGTCAACAATCAAGCTTTTCTTAAGTAAACTCAACCGGCTAAACACTTCAATATTAAATGCCTCTTCGCCTATAGTTTAGTGATAAAATATAATTGTACTCACAAAACGAATCTTTTATACAGCGGCACGAAAAATTGTACATGCCTCATAATAATAAAGGGAAGATGCGCTACAGACGTAGCAAGTCATTCGTATTATAATTATAACAAGTACAGAAATCTTTTTTCATTTCATAAAAATAGTCTGAGAAACTGAGTTATTCGCTTTATCAAAAGACAAAACCTTCAAGAAACAAACGAATATCAACATGACAAAACCAAACCTATCAAATGCATCACCAAAAGAACAAAATGATACATCTTCTCAATGGGACTTAGTCCTCGATATCCAAAAAGAAGTTAAGGAAACATTAAAGGCTGGTGTTGTTTCACTGGGAGAATTTATATTCATAATCTTTATAAGCGTCTGTTTATACATTTTTCTCTCAATATTAGGCAGTGCGGATAAACCTCAGATGAATGTAGCAACTGCAATCGGGCTGATATGCGGATTAATTCTGTACGGTTCGATACCAATCTCTTTGGTGCTACGGATCATAGTAAAGAAGAAACTGAAAAAAGTAATGAAACAACTAGACGAAGCGGTTGCTAATCAAAATATAATAAGGAGAGAAAAATGACTGAAGCTATAATATTAGGGCGCATTCTAGGGATCATTGTCGGTTGTGCAATAATAACATTATCCGTTTGGCTTGTTTATTCTACCATTAAATATCGAAAACTGTACCGTAAAGCGCTTACAGGACTAAACTTAGCAATTCAAAAATGTAATAAAGAAATTAATAAATAAAAAAAGTCGTGAAAAACGTGGTATTAAAATACCATAATCCTTATTTTCATATTTCTAGACGTATTTAATGTGATTACCAGTTATTGATGACCCCATATTGAGGGTATAAGATTTTTCATAAGGGGACGTTTGAAACTATAGGCATGATATTATGTGCGTACAGCCAATACAAGAAACAATTCCAACGGCTCCCCCTCTTCCCCCACTTCAAGCATTTCAGCCGGCGCACGCACCTGACAGGGCTTCACGAGCCCCCACAAACAAGCATCTTGCGTTTTAAGAAGTCCCCCTTTGCCCTTAACGACAAAAACCCACACCACTTCAACAATCCAACGGCGTCCCCTCTTCCCCCCACTTCAAGCATTTCAGCCGGCGCACGCACCTGACAGGGCTTCACGAGCCCGCAACAAACAAGCCTCTTGCGTTTTAAGAAGTCCCCCTTTGCCCTTAACGACAAAAACCACACCACTTCAACAATCCAACGGCTCAACAGCGCTCCTGTTCTTGCAACACTCCCTAACAGAGCTTATTTGTTTAAAGCTGACAAGGCTTTTACTTTTTTCCACTCTTTGTGCTTTTTTGTGTCCTTTTTTTACGAGAAAATTTTTACCTTCAAGGCCAACCCTTAACACACCCTAAGGAATTTGTAAGGGATATACCCTTGACAAGAATAAGACTTCTTGTTAAATCTCTCCTACTTTTTTGCAATTTTCACTTATCGTTGTGCTAATGAAGTGGTTAATGCGTACCTTAAGAGTGCGCTTTTCTTTTTGTGATCACAGTGAAAAAGTGTATCGTGTGATGTTATCATGCAAGTACGATATCGCAATGCAATGCTCATAGAGTAAGCAGTCTATTGGGGTTGTAATATTGTATTTTCGTGTTTTAATATTGTATTATAGTATTGTGTTACGTAAACTATTTAAACGGTGAATATGATGAAAATTAAAAATTCGCTTAAAGCACTAAAAGAGCGCCACCGTAACAATCGTTTGGTGCGTCGTAAGGGTCGTGTTTATATTCTTAATAAAACGAACCCACGTTTTAGAGCACGTCAGGGCTAATTCTTTTAGGACTAATTTCTTTAGGATCAATGTTTTTATGCCTACTTTAATTGTAGGCTTAAAAAAATTTTCTTGCGTTTTTTTGGTTATAAGTCCGTTGATTACAAGTCTAGTATTTGATAATATTTGGTGATTTATCTTTTGGGGGCTTGTTTTTATGGATTTTTCTATTTTTTTTAAAGCCTTTCGATTTTTTCAGCTGCGTTTTTTCTGTATTTTTCAGCGCGCGTTTTTTCTTTTTTTTGTTGGCGTTTTTTGTTTTGTTCCCTCGAGCTATGGGCAAAATCCTCCTTCTCTTCCTGAAGATCGGCCTTCTCCACAATCGCTTTTACCGTTAGATGATCTTATTCCCAATTCTCCTCCCCCTTCCTCAACGCCCTCCGATTCTGATTCCTCGGCGGTTATTCTTGAAGATCTTGACAAAGAGCAGCTTTCCCATGTTGACAGAGTTAAGCAGCGCAAAGAAGCAGAAATTTCACGTTTACTCAAAGAATTGAAATATTGTGCTGATGTTGCTAAAGCGAAAAAGATCAGTCAACAACTTCAACATTTATGGTCCCAATCGGGGAGTGAGACGATTGATCTTTTAATGTCATGGGCTGAAAATGCACTCAACAGCGACGATTATGGACTTGCGCTTGATTATATTGACAATGCTCTTGCACTTTTACCTACTCATTCTGAAGCTTGGATAAGACGCGCTTGGATTCACATTCAACTGAACGATTTCAAACTTGCCCTGCTTGATCTCAACCATGCTCTTGAACTTGAGCCGCGCAATTATAGTGCTTTTTTTGAACTTGGCGTTGTCATGGAAGCAACGGAGCGTCCAAAACTTGCTCTTAAAGCTTATGAAACAGCATTGGATTACTATCCACAAATGCGCAGGATTCAAAAGCGCGTGCAAGCTCTGTTAGACGAACAATCACCCCAAGCTCTTTAAAACCATTCAAGAACAAGACACTTTACGGCATCCTTTCAAACCTAGATAAGACGCAAGCCGGCTTCACATTCCACTCAATAAACTGCCCCTGCTTATAACCACCCCCCCCCAATTGACAGTGTCTTTTTTTGAAACTTAGCCATTACCATGGAAGCAACAGAGCGTTCAAAACTTGGCTCTTAAGATTGATGAAACAGCATTGGATTACACTCCACAAATGCGCAGGATTCAAAAGCGCGTGCAAGCTCTGTTAGACGAACAATCACCCCAAGCTCTTTAAAACCATTCAAGAACGAGACGCGCTTTACGGCATCCTTTCAAACCTAGATAAGACGGCAAAAACCTGTTTCACATTCCACTCAATAAACTGCCCCTGCTTATAACCACACCATCACCCCCCCCCCCACACAATTGACAGTGCCTTTTTTTGAATTTGGACCTTTTTTGTATTGAAGGCATCTTCCAAACACTGCCAATATGCCCCTTACAGAATTTCTTCTCATAGCAAGCATACGGGCTTCACGCCTAAGTCCTCTTCAGCCGTTTCTTCTTTTCACACCTTCCATCATGGATAAAAAAAATTGTAAACACGATCCTCAAAAAATACTTTTTGAAAAAAGCTTAAAACATCGCTTAGCGCCTCTAATAAACTATCACCGTCTGTTTTTTATTTATGAGCTTCAACCATATAGCAGCACATACCGTATCGGCTCTCCTCCACCCTTCAAAGTTGATAAAACAGCCCTGAAATATGGCTTCACAAAGCAAAAACTTCAAAGGTGCAACACCAATTCAACCAACATCCTTGAAATAAGAAATATTCCTTTCAAAACTCCTCCAAGCATTACCCCCGAAACATAAAAATCAAGCATTGTCGCAAAAGAGCTAATCAAGCCATTGCCAATAAACCGTTCTACGTCACTCAATCACCCACCCCCACTCATATTTTTTGCTTTTTTACTTTGAATAAGCCATCCATCATACAGCCATTTCGAGCAACCACCGACAATATCATCAATCTCTCCTGAAATACTTTATGAAAAAGAAGAGAGCGAAGTTATTTTATCTCTAGCAGAAGCTCTGAAATTGTTTTATATTAAGGAGGGTGTTCTGCGCTTCTCGACAGGAAATAACGTATTCCTGAGACCTTAATGATCTCCAAGGGAGCTGTCCCTGATCAAGCCCGTGGGCTTTTTCATATGGCGCCCACCTATTTGTATAGGTTCCCGGGATCAGCTTTTTCCATCGGCTGTTGTGGATCACCCTTTATTTATATAACTTTTTTACATCAAATTTTTCCAGCTAAAATTGAGAGCGTCCTTTTACATAAGACCAATGACGATACTCTCTTTTCAAGAAATAAAAATTACGATAAGCTTTATTTTATAAAACAGACAGCACTGACAAAATAATCCCCTCTGTGAATCTGCTTCGCCCCTTCGCACGCAAGCAACGCAAAAGCGGCTTGTCGCACCAAAATACCCCCTAAAGAGCACACACTTTTTTTCATGCTTTTTTTTCATGAGCACAGCTCTTGTCCTAACAGAGATTTACAAAACGCCAACAATGGATAAAATACCAGCATCTTATAAAACAATTGACGAGACAATGACAAATAATCCCCTCTGTGAATCTGCTTCACCCCTTCGCACACAGCAACGCAAAAGCGGCTTGTCGCACCAAAATACCCCCTAAAGAGCACACACTTTTTTTCATGCTTTTTTTTCATGAGCACAGCTCTTGTCCTAACAGAGATTTACAAAACGCCAACAATGGATAAAATACCAGCATCTTATAAAACAATTGACGAGACAATGACAAATAATCCCCTCTATGAATCTGCTTCATCCCTTCGCACACAGCAACGCAAAAGCGGTTTATCGCGTCGTGATGCTCTTTTAACAGAAGAGCGTGCACTCTTTTCGCAGCGTGCTTGTTGCCACTTTATTGAATACCTTGAAAAGAAGGGAACCGATTTTTCACGCCTCATTTTAGCAGGCTATTGGCCCATTAAATCGGAAATTGACCCGCGTCCTTTACTGAATGCTGTAGCGTTACGCGGTGGGCATTTAGCCTTACCAGCAGTTCTTGATTCCACCACCATGATTTTCCGTGCATTTTCGCCCAGCACAATTTTAGAGCCCATGCGTTTTGGCACCTTTGGTCCGGGTGCAGACAATGACGTTGTTGCCCCCAATAATATTATTGTTCCGCTTTCTGCATTTGATCGTCAATGTCACCGTCTTGGCTATGGAGGAGGATACTATGACCGTGCTGTTGCAGCTCTTGAAAAACAAGGGCATCAAATGATATTATGGGGCATAGGATTTTCATGTCAGGAGGTTTCTTCTATTCCCGCAGCAGAACACGATCTACAGGTACAAGGAATTTTTACAGAAAAAGGTTTCTTAAAATGTTAAAGTGTGATTAAAGCGCCTATGCGTTTTTTATTTTTAGGTGACATTGTTGGTAGCACAGGCTGTAAAGCTGTTTTTGAACACCTTCCTCAACTGATTGAGAAATGGCAGCTTGATTTTGTTGTGGTAAATGGTGAAAATGCCTCTGGTGGTTTTGGTCTCACACAAGAAACGTATCAAGATCTTTTGATAACCGGTGTTGATGTTGTCACCACAGGTAATCATGCTTTTTCTCACAAAGAAGCATTGCAATATGCCCATGAGAGTGATCGTTTTTTACGCCCTGCCAATTTTTCGAAAGAAACTCCCGGAAAAGGTTCTGGTGTTTTTACGGCAAAAAATGGCGCCCGTGTTCTTGTCGCCAATCTGTTGGGCAACGTTTTTATGCCGTGTAAAGTAGAAGATCCATTTGAAACAGCGGAAAATATTCTGCTTGCCTGTTCGTTGATGGAGCAAGCCGATACGATTATTTTTGACTTTCACGCAGAAACGACAAGCGAGAAGCAATGTTTTGGCCATTTTCTTGATGGTCGTGTAAGTGTTATCGTTGGCACACATACGCATATTCCCACGGCTGACGCGCAGATCTTAGAAGGTGGGAGCGCCTATTTAACAGATGCAGGCATGTGTGGAGATTATAATTCATCTCTTGGAATGGATAAAGAAGAACCCTTACACCGTTTTCTTTATAAGACGAAGCAAGATCGTTTTGAACCGGCATGTGGTCCTGCCACCCTTTGTGGTTTAGCGGTTGAGATTTCAGATCGCACCGGTTTAGCAGAAAAGGTCTCGGCGGTACGGATTGGTCCTCATTTAAAGCCTGAAGTTCCGGATTTTTGGTAGCTTCTTTTAAGCCACCCCTTTGATAGTTTCTTTCCAAGATTTTCTTTTGAGAACTCTATTTGGCAAGACGACTTTTCCAGCCCTTCCCAAATCCCTACTAAAAACACCCCACCCTCCAATTTGCCTAATACAGCAACTTTTCTAGCACAAATAAGTCACTCTTTTAAAAAAAATAAAGGATAAAAGATAAAATTTTTCGTGATTTTTAAAACGATGAGAAGGAGGTTTTATTTGGACATTTCTGCGGGGGGGGGGGAGGAGAAATGTTAACCCCCTTCTCTAGAAAAAGCTTTATATAATAATTTATTATTTAGCAAGAGCCTCTTTAATTTTTTTTTGATTCTAACGAAAATTTAATCTTAAAATTGCTTTCTGCTTTTTAGGTTTGAGCTCTCTAAAACTTTTCAAAAGAATGTGCTCTTCTTTACTTGCGATCCCTTCATCACAGCAATACAAGACGTCTTCTTTTGTTGAGAGACCAGAATAAAAAAGGAAATGGGAACATTAAGAATGTCGGCAATCTCCTGTAAACGCCCTGCGCCTATACGATTAGAGCCTTTTTCATATTTTTGGATTTGTTGAAAAGTCACACCTAACTGACTGCCTAATTGCTTTTGCGACATTCCCAGCATTGTTCTTTTAAAGCGAATTTTTCTGCCTATCGAAATATCGTTAAAGTGTGGATTTTTAGTTTGCACTTCAAGCTCCCCTACCGGTTGCGAGCGCCCTCGCATTGGTATTCCGGGAGTCAAAAATACTGAACCTAAATCAGCTTTTTTGCTTTTAGTGCTCATCGCACCTGGACATAGCAAAAACTCCCAGAATCTCGCGATACTTATAAAGCAGGCCAATGTTTCATCTTGGATTTTCAGGCTTTGGGTTTCACCATTCAACCACACTGTACGACGAGAACCCTGGTGCTTGTTCATAAAATAATTTCTGGAGACCAGCAATAAAATTTAAAACAGTGTTTTTATCTCATGAGACAATCAAACACAAAATTGCTTTCTGTTTTTGAGGTTTGAGCTCTCTAAAACTTTTCAAAAGGATGTGCTCTTCTTTACTTGCGATCCCTTCATCACAGCAATACAAGGCATTTTCTTTTGTCGAGAGATCCGTATAGAAAAAAGAAATGGGAACATTAAGAATATCGGCAATTTCTTGTAAACGCCCAGCTCCTATACGATTAGAGCCTTTTTCATATTTTTGGATTTGTTGAAAAGTCACACCTAACTGGCTACCTAATTTCTTTTGCGACATCCCGATCATTGTTCTTTTAAAGCGAATTTTTCTGCCTATCGAAATATCATTAAAGTGTGGATTTTTAGCTTTCACTTCAAGCTCCCCTGCCGGTTGCGAGCGCCCTCGCATTGGTATTCCGGGAGTTGAAAGAGCTGAAACTTGACTCAGCCTTTTGCTTTTAGTGCTAGAGCGCACCTGGACATAACAAAAGCTCCCGGAAATCCGGGATATCCATAAAGCTGGATAAATACGTGTCTCAAGTTTAGGGTCTTTCATTCCCTGTTGATCGCTGCGTAGACGACCAAAACATTCTCTTACCAATAAAGTAATTTCATGAAATTAGCAATAAAATTTAAAAACAGTCTTTATTTGTATTTTTATAAGAGGCAGATAACCTCTCATTTTTGATTAAATTATATACGAACGAAGTGAGCGCTATTTATTGAAATAAGTATAAGATCATAATCAAGAGATGCTAGACGTATTAGCTCGTAGTAAAAGCCTTTCATAGGCATCATTAGCAAACAAGCAAAGAAATATCATGATAATAAAACCAATGACCATTGCTGTTTGGTGTTCATAGGGTGCAACTCTCGCTGTGTATCCCCAAAAAAGAAAAATAGGAATAAAGCCAAGCCACCAGCAAAGAAGTTTAAGAAGGCAAAAACTGGTTTACGAATGAATAATAAAATAAGGAAGATTGCGTAAAGCAACCTTTTAACTATCACAGCCAATATTCTACGTATTATCTTGAACACCCCACATATTATAATTGATAAGATACTCTTTTTATGTCTTGATTTTTTTGGTGTTTGTCTTCTTAGCAGAAAGATCGCTCATGACTCCCCCATTTTCAAGCCACTATATTATAAAAATGTAATATAAAAATGATTTATCTCTAATTATATCATCCAAAAATACAACAATACTTTATTCATTTTAACTAAAAACAAGTGCTTTATTAAGAAGAAAAGCTATTTTCATTAGTAAGAGCTGTTAAATCCTTACGTCTAAAATAGATAGAGCGTCCACAACGAACAGGTGGTTGCCCTTGCATAAGAATAATCTGTTCGTCTTTTCGCATTTCTTGTGTTATTTCATGTGGATATATTAAAGGTCTATGCTGGGTGTTTATATTTTCTGTCCCTCTTGTATGGAATCCTCCTAGAGGTTTGCTTGAATCTTTCACTTCAATGGTCATTTGACCACATGCCTTAGATATATTTTCAGCAGTTTTAATATCTTTTATTGCGGCATAGCTTACAAAAGCACAATTTTCAAACCATGTCATAACGCCTGACGAACCGAAATAGTGTTCTATTTGATCTACAGACTTGTAAAAAAGCATGAGAGATATACCATATTTGCGTCCATGATCACGTGCTTCTTCTAAAATGTTCATATATCCTAAAAGATCAGCATTATCTAAAATAAAGAGCGCTCTTTTTGCATAATTACCATTAGCGGCTTCCATAGCTCTGAGAAAAGAGCCAACAAGGACACGCCCAACACCTGGATAAGATTTTAAAATTTTTGAGGGGATATTTAGAAAAATATCAATATTTCCCTTTGTTATATCGGTAGTTTTAAAATCATGACCACTGATAAGGTTTGCATAGTTAGAGAGTGAAAGCCATTGTATATCTTTTGCAGCAGTAGAATAGACATCTGAGAAAGTTTGTTCAGCCATATTTGTAAACACCCCAAGGGTTTCACGAATAAATTGGGATGGAGAATTTGATCGTATAGATTGCAATTTTCCAATCACGGATGGTTCTGGCATTGACATGATCGTATGAAGGGTTTTTAAGTTTTTTTCCTTTAATGTGTATTCATCAGAAAAGACAATATGCGCAAGTAGTCCTGTTAACAAATTATGTGCCTGTAATACAAAAAATTGATCAGTCGAAGTTGATTTGTCGTTTTCAGAAAGAAGGAGTCTAGCAACTTCAACCAACCCCGCTTCTCTTTCATAAAGGGGTAGATTTTCATCTAACAGCCAATCTAAAGGATTAAAAGTTTCCGTTGAAGAACCATGAGGATCAAGAACGTATACTTTTCTGTTTGACAGCTGCCTTGTTTTTTTTACCATTGGAGCGACTTCAGTTGAAGGGTCAAAAACGATCAGTGGACCGGAATATTTGAGACAAGTTGGAATAACATTACTGGTTGTTTTATAACTACCAGAACCAGCAAAAAATAACATATGGGTTGAATCAAAATTGAGTTTATATGTCAACAATGGCTGGCGACCACCTTTTCCCCATGTTGTTTTGTCTTTAGGATTAAAAGGGACATCTTTAACAATATCTTTGTCGACTCTATAGCGCTCTCCTATGACGACTTCGCCATCACGAGGAAAAATCTTTTCAAGGCGTTTCATACTCATCCATTGAACACCACCAAAGATCGTATTTTTTGAAATTTTCAAAGGTGAAGCTTTAGGTAATGATAGTTTTATCGTGTAACCAAGGATAATAACGCCAATAACAACACCCCATAAAACCATCCTATCAAAGAAAGGAAGAACATCCGCCCATGTCATATTATCTTGACCTACATATGGACTAAGTCTGATATATTCATTTGCACTATAATAAGTTGCAAACAAACCAAAGATGATCATGGACGAAATAGTGATATTTTTTCTGATATGCCTTTTTTGTAATAAGATGAATGAAGAACATGAAAATGCAATAAGGATTAAAATATCCAGTGGCTTTGATCTTACAAACCAATAAGCATCAGGCGTCGTTCCATTTTCTGTAATGTTATTGATGGTTATATTGACCAAAAAAGCTACAATGATTGAAAAGATGAGTGGCAATGCTAAAAATATAATCTGTTTTTTGTCTAATTTATTGACCATTTTCCCCCCTGCATACCAGAAAAAGCTTCTCTTCCTATTTTTTTCGAAGTTTTTATATTTTTTGAATTTTTATCAAGTTTTGAAACGTAAAGCAAACCATCTTAAGATGAAAGACTTATCTGCCTCTCTAAAACGGGCTTTTATAAAAAGCTCTCCTAAACTAATTTTTTCAAAAATTTTTTCAAAGTTTCTTTGATGCTTCACGCGCTATTTAAATTTCTTACTTAACTCTTTTACGACACTGCATATGCTTCTTAACAGAAAAAAAAACCCAATAACAATACGCATTAGTGTTCACTGAAAAAAAGCGCGGTTTATCATGTTGTGCCGTAAAACATCGTTGTTCAGAGCCCTGATATAAGGCATGTAAAACTTCACATATTTAAGTGTTTTTAGAGTGTGTAATAAATGGGCGTGACTTGCCCCGTAGAGCCTTGTAAAGTGGACTACATGAATGGTCAGGAGTAGGTCAAACCGCGCCAACAGAAGCCGGACTGTTTACAGAGCAGCCCTTAAGTCAGGAATATGCATCCTTTAGAGCGTAGAGCGGGAGGAAATCAAACACAAAAATGCTTTCTGTTTTTGAGGTTTGAGCTCTCTAAAACTTTTCAAAAGAATGTGCTCTTCTTTACTTGCGATCCCTTCATCACAGCAATACAAGGCATTTTCTTTTGTTGAGAGATCGGAGTAGAAAAAAGAAATGGGAACATTAAGAATATCAGCAATTTCTTGTAAACGCCCCGCCCCCTATACGATTAGAGCCTTTTTCATATTTTTGGATTTGTTGAAAAGTCACCCCTAACTGACTGCCTAATTTCTTTTGCGACATTCCCAGCATTGTTCTTTTAAAGCGAATTTTTCTGCCTATCGAAATATCGTTAAAGTGTGGATTTTTAGCTTTCACATCAAGCTCCCCTGCCGGTTGCGAGCGCCCTCGCATTGGTATTCCGGGAGTCTGAAAGTACTGAGTTCAGTCAGCTTTTTTTGCTTTTAGTGCTAGAGAGCACCTGGACATAGCAAAAACTCCCGGAATCTCGCGATACTTATAAAGCAGGCTAATGTTTCATCTTGGATTTTCAGGCTTTGGGTTACACCATTCAACCACACTGTACGACGAGAACCCTAGTGCTTGTTCATAAAATAATTTCTGGAGACCAGCAATAAAAATTAAAACAGTGTTTTTATCTCATGAGACAATCAAACACAAAATTGCTTTCTGCTTTTTAGGTTTGAGCTCTCTAAAACTTTTCAAAAGGATGTGCTCTTCTTTACTTGCGATCCCTTCATCACAGCAATACAAGGCATTTTCTTTTGTCGAGAGATCGGAGTAGAAAAAAGAAATGGGAACATTGAGAATATCAGCAATTTCTTGTAAACGCCCAGCTCCTATACGATTAGAGCCTTTTTCATATTTTTGGATTTGTTGAAAAGTCACCCCTAACTGACTGCCTAATTTCTTTTGCGACATTCCGATCATTGTTCTTTTAAAGCGAATTTTTCTGCCTATCGAAATATCGTTAAAGTGTGGATTTTTAGCTTTCACTTCAAGCTCCCCTGCCGGTTGCGAGCGCCCTCGCATTGGTATTCCGGGAGTTGAAAGAGCTGAAACTTGACTCAGCCTTTTGCTTTTAGTGCTAGAGCGCACCTGGACATAACAAAAGCTCCCGGAAATCCGGGATATCCATAAAGCTGGATAAATACGTGTCTCAAGTTTAGGGTCTTTCATTCCCTGTTGATCGCTGCGTAGACGACCAAAACATTCTCTTACCAATAAAGTAATTTCATGAAATTAGCAATAAAATTTAAAAACAGTCTTTATTTTATGAGCTCCACCCCCGCCTCTCAAACTTTTATGCCCGCTCGTAAAAACTCCAAAACCATGAAATAAAACCCACGTTTATTGAGAGGACTAATAACCCTTTATTTTTGAGATCACACCTCCCAAAAGCACACCTAACAACATATCACCCCCTCCCAAAGCCATTTTTGAGAGACGTCTTACAGATTTACACTGTGATGCGTTGGATTTTTGCACCACAACGAGCCAATTTTTCTTCTAATCTCTCAAATCCACGATCAAGATGATAAACACGATTGACGATTGTTTCCCCCTTTGCTGCCAATGTAACAAGAGTAAGAGGGCTGCAATCACAAGAGAAACAACAAGCACGCAAATCCGTCGCCATGATGAGGCCCCCTTGCAAATTCTCTGTTTTATGAGATGCGTTGCTCTCTCGCCCATCAAGCTTTATTTGCACCCTCAAGCGATTGAGTTCTTGAACATGCATAAAACGATTTTCGAAAACCGTCTCTGTAATTTCACGCGCTTCCCTCAACCCCGCGTCATGAGCGCCATGAACGAAACTTAGACAATAATCACGAGCCTCCTCAAGAGTGAGAGAAGCAAAACTTTACACGAAAGAAAAACCATTCCGAAAAGAAAACAGCAGCCACAAAAGCCATACCCTTGAAAGATGGAGATTTGAAAGAACTATTGAGAAAATCATCAAGAATGTACGGCTCCAAAATTCCACAAGCAAGAGAGTAAACCATTAAAAATGCACCAGCCAAGCCCAGCGCCCCAAGCCCAGCCCCTCCCAACAAGCAAACATTGTGTTAAAACGCCCCCAAGCAATCGCCCCCCCCTCAACCACAGCGCAAAGCATTCAGCATATCTTTGAAAGCTTTACACTGTGATGCGTTGGATTTTTGCACCACAACGAGCCAATTTTTCTTCTAATCTCTCAAATCCACGATCAAGA
>NZ_JBHIRU010000010.1:0-12061 GCF_042197425.1 Bartonella sp. AA126HLJHH | reverse complement strand
TGATAAACACGATTGACGATTGTTTCTCCCTTTGCTGCCAATGCTGCAATCACAAGAGAAACAGAAGCACGCAAATCCGTCGCCATGACAGGAGCCCCTTGCAAATTCTCTGTTCCATAGACAGTTGCCGTCTGCCCATCAAGCTTTATCTGTGCCCCTAAGCGATTGAGTTCTTGAACATGCATAAAACGATTTTCGAAAACCGTCTCTGTAATATGCGCGATTCCTTCAGCCCGTGTCATGAGCGCCATGAATTGCGCTTGGAGATCAGTTGGAAAAGCAGGATAAGGTCCTGTTTTAATATCAACGGGCATAATTTTGGTGTTCTTTGGATTTCGCTTAATATGAATTCCTTGAGGTTCTATTTGAATCTCGAGTCCTGTTTTTTGGAGCACCTTAAGCACTTTTGTGAGATGATTAGGATTTGCATTTTTAAGAAAGACATCTCCTCCCGTCATAGCAACAGCCATTGCATATGTTCCCGCTTCGATTCGATCAGCAATAACGCGTACTCTAGCACCGTTGAGTTTTTTAACCCCTTCAATTGTAAGCGTTGTTGTTCCTTCACCGGTTATTTGAGCCCCCATAGCATTCAGAGTTCGAATAAGGTTTGTCACTTCTGGCTCACAAGCCGCATTCTCAAGAGTGGTTGTTCCCTTTGCCATTGTCGCCGCCATCAGCAGCACATGGGTTCCACCAACAGTGACTTTAGGGAAACGATAGTGAGCACCTTTTAACCCCTTTAGCGCTTTTGCATGAACATATCCATTTTCGATAGTAATCTGTGCGCCTAAAGTTTTAAGTCCCTCAAGGATAAAATCGACAGGTCTTGTTCCAATAGCGCATCCTCCAGGAAGCGAAACATAAGCCTCTGCGCATCGTGCAAGCAGTGGTCCGATAACCCAAAAGCTTGCACGCATTTTTTTCACCAGTTCGTATGGTGCCCGTGTTGTGGCTATTTTTTGCGCCGTAAAATGAATTGTTCTTGAATTCACGCATTCATCTTTAAACTCTTGTCCATCAACGGCATATCCAACACCATGATTATTGAGAATACGAATAAGCAATTCAACATCGGCCAGATGCGGAATATTTTCTAAAGTGAGCGTTTCTTCTGTAAGCAGCGCCGCAATCATAAGAGGCAATGCAGCATTTTTTGCCCCAGAAATAGGAATTGTTCCTTGAAGTTTTTCTCCCCCAACAATTTGAATAGAATCCATCGTGTTTTCCCTCTTTTCCTTTGTGCCTGCCCTTCCAAAGGATTGTCCCCCTTCGGGAAGTTATGCTTTATTAATCGTTTTAGAACGCATTCTAACTATGAGAACAAATTATTGAGAAGTTTGGTTGCAAAAATTTACTAAAAAACATTTTTTTGCATTTTAGAGCTTTTTGCATTTTAGAGCTCTGGTTGTGCTCTTTTTCGGCTTTGCTCTTTTCGACGTTTCAGGTTTTGACGCAATTGTTGTGCCAATCTTTCTTGACGTCGTTTTGCTTTTTCATCTTGATGATTAATTTCATTTTGTTTTTGTTTTTGATGCATTTGTGTCATTGCGCAACCTTTTAAACAGTGTTGAGCTTCTATCCAAGCAACTCATAACCTTAAATATTTAAGCATATAAGAAACATATGTCATGACATAAGATACGTTTTCTTGCAAGAATATACAAATGTTCTCTTGCCTATTTTCTGACAATATGGCACAAGACAGCGCAAAGATTGAAAAGGGCTGCGGTAGCTCAGTGGTAGAGCACTCCCTTGGTAAGGGAGAGGTCGAGAGTTCAATCCTCTCTCGCAGCACCATTTTATTCTTCTTTTGCCTCTCTCTTCTTGCCCTTATAAGTCTTCCCTATAAGCCTAAATCTTTTCCCCCAACCTTCATCGGCTTCATCAAATCCTCCATCCTTTAAACCATGCGTTTCAATAGCCTCAAAATCAGTAGCTTCAAAATCAAGAGCCTCAATGACACGCTTAATCTCTAAAATGCTTTGCGAACGGCTTTTGAAATTGACCGCCCCCCAAAGAATATCCCCCCACCCCTTGCCTCCCCTCTCTTTCCTTGCCTCCCCTCTCTTTCATTTCTGTAAGATTGTCCCCCTTTACTCCTTCTCTTTGCCAAGCCTCACTGTTGCAACAGCTCTTAGCACTTGAGACGGTATAGACATTTTTATTTTTTCAATATTTTATTTCTTGAATATTTTTCCCCACAAGCTCACCCTGTTTGTAATATGCAAACAAACGATTTTACTTGATTCAATATAAGAGCGTCTGAATAAGAAGGGTTGAAATAAGAACATCTCACACTATTTCGGGCTCTCATTGAAATTCAAATTGAATCTCAATAATGAATTATTATAAACTCATTGTTTGAACATATCCCATTGATACCTTTAGCCGCCTCCAAACCCATAATCTTATCTTTCCAGCCTCTCTATCCACCTCAAGCAACACAAGTATTCCCTGTAAAAATTAGAATAAGCTTCATCGATCCTATTCGTCATTTACAACAGATCTAACAGAGCCATTTCCAGAACCTCCTCTCAACTCAATTCCTTCCCCATTCTCCCCACCCCTTACCAAAAGCAAAAACCAAACAGTGATAAAGTCCCCCTCAATAAAGCTTTCACTAAGCCACCCCACTCTCCCATATGGCAAACATCTCATATAACAGACATCCCCATATACTAGGCATCCCATATACCAGAAAATTGATAGCCCGCCGTTTCAAAGAAGATCCCTCATTACCAATTTTATACACTATGATTTTCCACGTGCTCTAAGCCATCCCTCTTTCAACACGCATCTTTTTTATACGAATACTTTGATTGATACGGATAGCGTTATTCCTCTTGCATAAGAATCCGAAGAGCAAAAAATTCTCTCCCCCTCTATTCTATTGAAATCAATCACCCCTCTTCGCTTACAGTTCACAAACAGAAAGATCCGTATGGCGAGAAACTTTCCAAGAAAAGCATATCTCTTCGTAAGAAGCCTCCCAGTAAACGAGATTATGAATCGTCTCAAGAGCTACAGCCCATGCCGCAATTTTGGCAACGGGCCCCAAATAGTACCAACTTACTTTTTCATAAAGTAAGATAGGGTGCGCAATGTTTATAATCTACAGGGTTTTATAACCTCTGGGGTTTATAATCTACGGGGCTTGACCGTTATACCCCTCACGATATTATTCACAAGCGCCAGTATGAAATTTATGAACGCCGGCATAAAATGGCTGTGAAATGAGCTTAGAGCGAGATATCTTTATTAAAACAAGTGCGTGAATGTACAACAACAAGTATATTTCATTTGGAGTATTTTGGATATTCCCTACTCTCCCCACCCTAGGACAACCATTTTGGCTACAGATCCCCTTATATTTTCTGCATATTTTCTGCTGTCATACCTCCTCCAATAAGCTAAAACCCCACATATGCGGGGTTTTAGCCAGTACCACACCTTTATTTAGACACATTATGATCATTATAACCATTTTTATTAAATACGTTTTTACGTATATTTTCAACACAAAAATAACACATATTGATTTATTCAACAGAAATGACTTATAAAAGCTCATCAGAAACAAACGACAATAAATACCCTCTGTTTAAACACTTTATTTTCTTCGCTATCGTAATAAGCGCTGTTTTATTTACGCATCATACAACGAGTGGATGTACAACAGATGGTCTTTTTGTTGGAAGTACTTCTCCGATCAATTGTATTTCAAAAGAATATATAAGACAGAAAATAAAAAAGAAGATATTGGAAAAAGAACGCGAAAGAGAATGGTTAGAGCTTGAACAATTTTCTGTTAGCGCTTGTCTAGGTGGAAAATTTCCTGTTTATTATGGCGTTTCTATTATCGATTGTGTTTCAGAGGAAGAACTAAAACAAAATCGTCTTAATCAAAATCGTTTTAATAATGAAATTAATATAATGAACTTATTCCTGCAATGGTTTATCGTAGCATTCGTAATAACAACGATAATGTCTGTTCCCATAAGTTTACTTTGGCGTTTTAGATTTAAGGTTCCTGCCTGTTTATTTACAATAATGACAACCTTGGCTATTATTGCCGTCCCTTTTACATTTGATTTATCGTCTCTCTTTTAATCTATTTTTGTAAAAAATATTTCTAAAATATTAAAAACACCCTGCATTTTTAAGCGTTTTGAACTGTATCTCCTCTCATTTAGAGACAATAGCCCCAAGTACAGCCATGCCACTCAATACAATGTTCACCATATTTCTAACATAAAAATAACACATGTCGATACATTCAAAAGAGATCAATTAAACGATCTTATAAAATAAGAGCAATACACAAAGTAGCTGTATTTAATGATAGTAAATGAAGACGATTATTATGGAATTCTTGGTGTAAGCTACGCATGCAACGCTAAACAGATAAAATCTGCTTTTCGTAAATTAGCTCTGCAATACCACCCTGATCATAATTCTAGTACCGAAGCAGAACAAAAATTCAGAAAAATTTGTGAAGCCTATGAAGTTCTTAAAGATCCTCAAAAGAGAGCTGCTTACAATCAGTTCTATCATGAAACTTTTAAAGATAATGACAAGGCTTCTGAAAGTAATAAAAGCCGAGATAATATAGGTTTAGTGTTAATATCACCTTTTAAAAAAATAGCTGTCTTTGTCATTGCTCTAATACTATTTTTCGTAATATATATTGGCGGTACCATTATTATATTTCGGTATTTTGATTAGAGGAACTTAATGAAACAGAGTGATCTATAAATGTCTCTTCCGATTAACATACTTTGGTGATTTAGGTTAAAGATTCCAGCGTTTTTATTTGCAATAATGACCGCCTTAGCTGTTATTGCCGTTCCCTTCATATTCTATTGATAGTTATTTTTGTAAAATCTGAAGAGCTTTAAGATCAGTCCCACAGTGAATTCACAAGGTGTGGTAATTTTTGATTTTCTATAACAAGGTAGTGTAGAAAAACATAGAGATTATAATGTCTCTATCCGTTCTTTTCTTATTCTCCCGTTTCCTCCACCCCTCTATTTTTTTCCACAACCTGCCCCCAATCTTTTCCCCAACAAGCCCACTTGACTCCACACAGACTTTTTCTCATGCCCCTAACATCCTTTTCCATATCGGCTAAAAAAATCCCCCAAGCCCCCGCAAAGCTCTCTCCCCCCCAAGAACGAAAGCATAACGTACACCATTGTCACAGCAATGAAAAAAGCAATTGGCCCATCATTGCCACTCCCCCACAGTACTCACCACAAAAGCACCCAAAATCACACCACCATATCTCTAAACAACTTGGCCTTACTCCCCATTCTCGTTTTCCCTTCCAGCATACCGCGCCGCCTTGCATGCGCTCCAAGCACCCTTTCTTCCCACATTTTCCCACCATGCCTTTCACATTCATGACCAAGCTCTTTGCGCTCCCTGCACTCTTTGCGCTCTTTGCTTGCACCCTCCTCCAACACAAAAACCAGCTCTTTTCCTCCTTGAACGTGCCTTTTTATAGGTTGGAACCTGTCTGCACTGCTGCTTCCCTTCCCCCTAAACCTCATTTTTGTTCTCTAGCATGCTTTCGTGTCACTCCAAGTCACAGGATAACGACCTGCCCCCTTCATCCCCACCATTTCCTCCTCATCCCGCTCCAACATTTCTCTTCCCAAAGCCGCGTATCTCCCCCTTTTCCATATCGGCTAAGAAAATCCCCCAAGCCCCCGCAAAGCTCTCTCCCCCCAAGAACGAAAGCATAACGTACACCATTGTCACCACAATGAAAAAGCAACTCAGCCCATCATTGCCGCTCCCCCAGCACTCACCACAAAAGCTCCCAAAATCACACCACCATATCTCTAAACAACTTGGCCTTACTCCCCATTCTCGTTTTCCCCTCCAGCATACCGCGCCGCCTTGCATGCGCTCCAAGCACCCTTTCTTCCCACATTTTCCCACCATGCCTTTCACATTCATGACCAAGCTCTTTGTGCTCCCTGCACTCTTTGCGCCCCCTTATTTGGCACCCTCTTCCAACATATGCTTTGCTCTTTTCCCCCTCTGCTCTTTCCTTTTTATAGAACTTTGCCTCTCCTCAACGCTACACAAGATCCCCTTCTTCCCCTCTTACGTCTCATTCTTGTTTTGCCCTCCAGCATACGTCTTGCATGCGCTCCAAACTCCCCGCTTTCTCCCTCCTTCAAAGCAATTTCTGTTCTTATATGAAAACCTGTCTCAACCGATTTAATTTGCTGTACCATCTTCTCCAAAGCCTCATTAAAACGGCTAATTTCATTTTCAAGCTTGCAAATATACGCTTCATCACGATAAGCCCGTTTAATCAAAGGAGGCATATCCGGCCAATAGAGCATTAAATCCACCCATTCGCGTTGAGAAATCCATAACCCTCCTTGACATTGTGCTTTATGTTCTGCTGGAAAGCCCTTTTGCATGAAATGAGGAATTAAAATTTCAGGTTTTTTTGTTTTAATTTCCAACAATCCATTTTTTCCAACAAAAGCATCGGGAGAAAATCCTTGTCCGCGATCATCAGCCAAAACAAAGCCAATACATTCAGGTTCTGTATGTGTCAGTTTCCCATAAAGCTGTCGCGCGCTTGGTTCTAATTCAGTCCCACGTCGCATAGAAAGTGTTGCCCCTTCATCAACGGTTTTTCCGGTAATTCTTTCTCCCGCCAATTTCATCATCACACTCTGATAGCGTGACGTTTTTTGCCCTTGTTTTGTTCGTGCCATAACCATCTCAAACAACGAAGCCGTAATCAAACCATTACGCGCTTGCTGCCATTCCTCTGTTCCTTGAATACAATCGATAATGATTGGCATAGTATTTCTCCCCTTCATCTTTAAGGTGTTTTTTTTGCAACATATTCTCTTTGAAACATTCATATCTTTTAAGATGCATTCCCCACTAAGAATGACAGCATCCTTAAATATTGTGCTGCTGAAATCACAAAAGCTGTTGGAAACGCCCCCCTCAACATCCCCCTCCCCACAAGTTTCTCATCCCCTCCTTTTCCATATCGGTTAAGCCCCCAAGCGGCGCCCTCCCTAGACGAAAGCATAACGCGTGATATTTTCTCCCCGATAAAAAAAAACCTCTTGCCCATCATTGCCCCCCTAAGACTCAATACAAAAACGGTCAGAACCGCGCTCCCATAGCGCCTTCCTCTTCTTCCCTCTCAAACACCTTCCCTCATTTCCCAACATGCTTTCACATTCATATCCAAGCTCTTTGCACTCCCTGCGCTCCAAGCCCTCTACTTTCCCCCCTCCTCCAACACTCTACTCCTTCCCCCTAAGCCTTCATTTTTGTTCTCCAGCATGCTTTCATATCACTCCAACCCCACTGGATAACCCGCTGCCCCTTCATTGCCTTACCCCCCAATGAACCAGCCGGCAACTTCCCCCACACAAGCGCCCGCAATTCCCCATATATAGGGCTCTTTTCTTCATACCCCCCTTTCCCATATCGGCTAAGAAAATCCCCGCAAAGCCCCTCCTCCCAAGCTCCCCACCCCCAAGTCGTCCCCCCCCCAAGAACGAAAGCATAACGTGCACCATTGTCACCGCAACGAAAAAGCACTTGGGCCCATCATTGCGGCTTCTTTTTTCAACCCTGCTACTGCACGACGAAAAAATCATGGCGGCAATATTCTTCCTCCAATTTTTTTGCCATAGACTGAGCCACCTCTTGCGATATAAAATGTATAGCGTTGTGTTTTTGTGGTTCGAGTCTGATTAAATTTCGCGTGTTGCCAGCATAATAAAGTGGAAACCCTTGATAAGAAGTCTTGAGATAACTTGGCATGTTTACCACCAATAATCTGTCAAGACATCACATGGGCGTAAACGATGCTGTTTTTCATAAGAGCCATAGAGATTATCTTCATAATCGCAAGCCGCTCTTTCATTTAAACAAGCATGATAAGCTTCACTATTCAAAATGAAGGGCTGCAATTGTGTATTTTCTTCATTTATTTCATGATTTTCGACATAAAAATCAGCGATTTGTTCCGTAACATCTTCAGCATGAGAAGTTGTTAGATCGAGTCGTAAAACTCTATAAACAGTTTCACATTCTTCAATCAGTTCGAGCACTTCTTCGATTTCGTCGATTGGTCCTTCATAAGTACAAGGATTTTCCTCTTCGCATAAAACGACAATGATTTCATCCTCTTTAACGAATGAAATATTTTTCATGATTTCCCCCTTTAGATAGTTGATAAAGCATAGCCTTGTCTTGACAAGACTAAATATAGCGTTAGTCTTATCTCCTCTATAGGAGAGATGTCAACCATTTTATCCTTCATAAAAGATATATTTTAAATATCTACGGGGTTCAAATGACATATGTAAAGAAAAATCTATTATTCTTTGTTCCTCTCATGCCCCTTTGTTGTTCTCTATTTGTTCTTACAAAATTGCAATTATAAACACACAGGAGAGATAAAATGAGTGACATAATATTAATAAAACACTGGAGTCGCCTTGACTCAAAAGCACAGAAGGAAGTTATTTTGAAGCTTCGTCAATTGGTCGCCGCAAAAGAGTCAAAATCGCCTGTCTCTCTTGCGGAGAGAGTTTCGAAATAAGCTCTATAAATTCTTTATCTTCAGGGCTAGCCCCTTTCCCGTAAAGAATATAATTCATACTGATATTAATTTCGTGACAAATTCGCGAGAGAGATTCGATTGTTGGTTCTTTTCCTTCAGCAAGAATAGAATGAAGGTACCCCGCGCCTTTACCGGCAGCGAGGGAGATAGATCTTTTTGACCGCCCACTTTTTTCCAAAGCGATTCTTAATCTTTGACGCCAACCATTGATATTCATAATTTCACCATATAGCGCGTCTTTTTAAAAAAACACGTCCTTTTTATAAAACGGGCTTGCATTATCCTCTAAAAAGGATAAAATTAAGGAAACAAATTTTACTTTTTAGGGGGAAATTTTTTTATTTTTAGATCATAAAAACACTTTAACCACCCTACCGGATATAAAAGACCACCTCCAAAGCTTCTGCCCAAAAGCAAGTACGTTGAGAATGTGTGGTATTCTTTATTTTTTCCATCACCGCAATCTTAAATCGTAAGTTTGCATGCGCTTCAAGCACAGCCAATCATTTATAAGCATCGTAAAGAAGCCTCTAGTCATCATCGAACAGAGCCAAAAGCAACACAAGTTAAATCCTTATTTGAGCTTTTATCATCAATAAAAATGTATAAAAAAGAAGAAAGTAGATTGCAGTATGAAACACGCTAATCAACAAGAAACTCCTCATTATGAATCGTCTAGGCTTCCATATGTTTGTTGGTATCAAAATGACTTTCTAGGAGGTGTACGTGGGATGCGCGCACACGAAATTGGAATCTATACGATTCTTCTCAATGAAATGTATGCCCGTGGCCGACCTTTAGAAATATCGAAAGAACGTTTAGCGCGTCTTTGTGGTTGTGACAAGCGAACTTTTGTTAATGTTTTAGAGATGCTCATCCAAGAGGGTAAGATTTTAAATTTAGCCAATGGATTATGGAACAAGCGTTGCGAAAATGTTTTTCAAGAGCGTGAAAAATTGCTTGAACAAAAATCCTTTGCGGGTCGTTCTTCGGCAAAAAAACGCAAGAAAATCAATGCAGAGATGCAACAACTGCTTAACGAAAGTCCAAAAGATGTTGCACAAAACTCAAAAGCTCAAAAGGCAGAAGAAAAGGAAACACCTTACGGTGTTTTAGAAAAGAAAATTTTGTTTGATGAGACAGAACCTTGTTTTTCCTGCGAAGAGAACTTTGAACAAAGCGATCATCCATCACCCTTATCGGCTCTTGATTCACTTCTCCCTTCTCCTGCGCAAGCAGAAGCAGAGCAAAAAAACGCCTCCCCTTTAACTGCTCCCCAAGCCGAGTTCACTCCCGCCCCTATCGCGCAAATTGTCACGGGGGAAAAAACAAAATCCGCCACCACTCTTCCCCCCAGCAATCTTCCTGCCTCCATCCCTCCTTCTTCCAACAAAAAAACCACAACCTCAGTTGCCAAAGGGCATCGTCTTCCTGAGCATTGGCAAGCAGACATCAAGGCGGCAGTTTCAGAAGGCTTGAGTGAAAGCCAAGCCCATTGGCAAGAAAAGAAGTTTCGCGACTATTGGCAAGCCAAAGGCGGCAAAGAAGCTCTCAAAGTAGACTGGCAAGCCACATGGCGCAACTGGTTTCGCCGTGAGATCGAACGGCAAGAACAGCAAAAACAAAGGAGCTCCTCATCTTTTACCTCTGAGAACAATGACACGCTTTACCGCAGTTTGATCAACTATAGCGACAATTTTTGACATCACACAAACAACGTATTTTTCAAGCAAGCGCGGGGACAAAAATGCTTCAACACCACAACAGCATCGGACAAAACAACACAGAACAAAATGCGGCAAAACAACAATGAAATAAGCTCTTCACACCGTAAAACGAGTCAACATCGACCATTTTTCTCTCATCACAAAAGCGTTTTCCCCACGCAAAAGACCCTCACAGGCACCCCAACACATGCCCCAACAAGGTATCCCAAAACAGGACTCTAGCATGCACCACCCTCTCTCAGACATATCCACCCCACCCTTCTTTCACCCCCTTCCTCCTTTCCGCCTTCCTCCTTTTCCCAAGGCGCCACTTCCCATGCTCTTGGCAAACAGACATCAACAGAGCAGCTGCAAAAAAAACTCAATGAAAAGCAAACTCTTTGGCAACAAACCACCCCTCCCACACAGGCACCCCAACAGGACCCCAGCATGCACCACACTCTCAGACATCCACCCCACCTTCTTGCATCCTTCCTCCTTTCCACCTTCCTCCTTTTCCCAAGGCGCCACTTCCCATGCTCTTGGCAAACAAACATTAACACAGCCATTTCAGAAGGCTTGAGTGAGAGCCAAGCCCATTGGCAAGCCAAGAAGTTTCGCGACCATTGGCAAGAAAAGAGCGGCAAAGAAGCTCTCAAGTAAACTGGCAAGCCCCATAGCACCACGAGACTTTACGATCAGATCAAACGGTGAGAACAGTAAAACAGAATTCTCACCTCTCACATCTGAAAAAAACAACAATATATTCACCAGACGAATGACCATGAGCACAATTTTTGAAATCAAACAAAAACTTATCTCACAAGCCGATAAAATAGCAGAAATGCTTCTTCCCCAAGGGCACAAACGAGGCAACAATTGGATTGTAGGCAACACACGTGGTGAAGCTGGTCAAAGTTTATCGATTTGCTTGAGTGGTAGTAAAGCAGGACTTTGGTATGATTTTGCAGAAAGCACTGGAGGAGATCTTTTAGACCTTTGGTGTGAAGTCAAAGGCATTAGCCTTTCTCAAGCCTTAGAAGAAGCACGCGCGACTCTCAATCTGACACGCCCCAAACCCTTTATGGCGCCCCATCGTTCCTATCGCCGTCCACCGGTTCCTACAGGGCAGAGCCCGCAGAATCTTGTAAAAACCTATCTCCACGAAGAACGCCGCATTCCTCTAGAAATTATAAAGCGTTACCGCATAGGAGAAAATGGCAAAAAAATCATTTTCCCCTTTTATAAACCCGACGGCACCCTTGCTTTAGTCAAAGAACGGCTTGCGCAAACGGGAGCAAAAACCAAACCAACAGCCTCCCAATGTGAACCGATTTTATTTGGTTGGCAAGCTCTTTACCCCACAAACCACACCTCCACGCAGGCGCTCCAACAGGCACCTCAGCAAGCATTCCAACACACACCTCAGCAGGTACCCTCAACCAACCTCACCTCTACACAGGCACCCCAAAACACCGCCACAACCACCCCCACCTCCACACAAGCGCCCCAAAACACCGCCTCAACCAACCACCCCTCCACACAGGCGCCCCAGCAGGCACCCCAACACACACCTCAGCAGGTACCCTCAACCAACCACCCCTCCACACAGGCGCCCCAGCAGGCACCCCAACACACACCTCAGCAGGTACCCTCAACCAACCACCCCTCCACACAGGCGCCCCAGCAGGCACCCCAACACACACCTCAGCAGGTACCCTCAACCAAC